>NZ_JBHYUG010000164.1:4557-8055 GCF_042749375.1 Streptomyces sp. NPDC059477
CCCCGGGCGCGCCCCGCCCACATGGCGCCGCGCCGCCCCCGCGGGGGGGCCCCCTCGGGCCGGCCGGGGGGGCCGCCCCCCCCGGCCGTCTCGCGGTGCAGGGTGCGCATGACGGCGCCGCCTGGGCCCCCGGCGGCTGTGGTCGGCGCACGTCTTTATCTGGTCGACCAGGGGATGACGCCGGTGGTTGCGACCTGGTCGCGCGGGGCGGAGGAGCCAGCGGGCGCCGCGATCACGATGTGGGTCACTACGTTCGTCTTCCCGTCCGTCGCTCGCGCCTGGGCCCTGGCCTCCACCTTGTCCGTCACCCCCGCCGCAACAACCCTGGGCGTGCCCCTGTCCGTCGCCTCCGCCCCGGCCCGGCCGGGACCCCGGCCCTCGTCCGCGCGCGCAGCCGGTAGCCCTGGGGAGCGGGGGCAGGGGCTTGGGGTCCGGTGGTCGCCGGGATGTCGGGTGAGCGGGCTCGGGGGTGGTGCATCGGCCTGGTCCTGGTCAGGGCCCGGCCCCGCTCGGCGGCGCGGGGCGGGCGTACGGGGCGGGGGGCCGGTGGCGGCCGGGACAGCAGGTCGGCGGGCTCGGGGGCGATCCAGCAGCCCGGCCCCAGCCCCAGCCCCGGCCCGGTCCGCTCGGCGGCGTCGGACACCTTCACCCCCACCCCGTGGCCGAGCACCGCCCCGGCCGCCTTGCGGACCGTCTCCTTCTCCACGGCGTCGTTCGTGGCGTCGAGGGCATGCCGTGAGACGTGGTCCGGGAGGCCGACGGCGATGGTCCAGCCCCATGGCTCTGGCCCGGCCAGCGGCTTCGCCGGCCCGGGGCAGACGTGGTGCGGCCCTTGGAATCCCCTCGTCCCTTTCGGCGTTCTGGCTTGTCACGGGCGGGTCGTGGGCTCGTGACGGGGTGATCGCTCAGAGCGAACAGCCGTCCGGGAACAATGGGAGGCTCACAAGCATTGAGTCGGCATAGCTCAACTTGACTGCCGAAGGGGAGATCATGGCTGCTGAGTCCGCTGGCTTCGGGGCGTCCACCTCGCTCGCCCTGCCCGTGCTGCCGCTCGACGACGAGGTCGTGCTGCCCGGGATGGTGGTCCCGCTGGACCTGAATGACACAGACGTACGCGCCGCCGTGGAGGCCGCTCAGGCCGCCGCGCGGTCGGAGCCGGGCAAGCCCAGGGTGCTCCTGGTGCCGAGGATCGACGGGGTGTACGCGACGACGGGCGTGCTCGGCACGGTCGAGCAGGTCGGCCGGCTGGCCGACGGCGACCCGGGCGCGCTGATCCGGGGGCGTGGCCGCGTGAAGATCGGTGCCGGGACGACCGGGCCGGGCGCGGCCCTGTGGGTCGAGGGCACGCGTATCGACGAGAGCGTGCCGGACCCGCTGCCGGGACAGGCCGCCGAACTGGTGAAGGAGTACAAGGCGCTGGCCACCAGCTGGCTCCGCAAGCGCGGTGCCTGGCAGGTGGTGGACCGGGTGCAGGCCATCGAGGATCTGTCCGCGCTGGCCGACAACTCCGGATACTCGCCCTTCCTCACCACCGAACAGAAGATCGAACTGCTGGAGACCGGCGACCCCGTCGCCCGGCTGAAGCTGGCCACCCAGCAACTGCGTGATCACCTCGCCGAGCAGGATGTCGCCGAGACCATCGCCAAGGACGTCCAGGAGGGCGTCGACAAGCAGCAGCGCGAGTTCCTGCTGCGGCGCCAGCTGGAGGCCGTGCGCAAGGAGCTGCGTGAGCTGAACGGTGAGAACGGCAAGGACTCGGGCGAGGAGTCCGACGACTACCGCTCCCGAGTCGAGGCCGCCGATCTGCCCGAGAAGGTGCGTGAGGCCGCCCTCAAGGAGGTCGACAAGCTGGAGCGGTCCAGCGACCAGTCTCCTGAGGGCTCCTGGATCCGCACCTGGCTGGACACCGTCCTGGAGCTGCCCTGGAGCGAGCGCACCGAGGACGCGTACGACATACAGGGCGCCAAGGGCATCCTGGACGCCGAGCACTCCGGTCTGGAGGACGTGAAGGAGCGGATCACCGAGTATCTGGCCGTGCGCAAGCGGCGCGGCGAGCGGGGCCTCGGGGTCGTCGGCGGGCGGCGCGGCGGTGCCGTGCTGGCGCTGGTCGGCCCGCCCGGAGTGGGAAAGACGTCGCTCGGCGAGTCCGTCGCGCACGCCATGGGCCGCAAGTTCGTCCGGGTCGCCCTCGGCGGCGTCCGGGACGAGGCCGAGATCCGCGGCCACCGCCGTACGTACGTCGGCGCGCTGCCCGGCCGGATCGTGCGGGCCATCAAGGAGGCCGGGTCGATGAACCCGGTGGTGCTGCTGGACGAGATCGACAAGGTGGGCTCCGACTTCCGGGGCGACCCCGCCGCCGCTCTGCTCGAAGTCCTGGACCCGGCCCAGAACCACACCTTCAGGGACCACTACCTGGAGGTCGAGCTGGACCTGTCCGACGTGGTCTTCCTGGCCACCGCCAACGTGCTCGAAGCCATCCCGGAGGCCCTGCTCGACCGTATGGAGCTGGTCCGCCTCGACGGCTACACCGAGGACGAGAAGGTCGTCATCGCCCGTGACCACCTGCTCCCGCGCCAGCTGGAGCGGGCGGGGCTCGACAAGGACGAGGTGACCATCGACGAGAGCGCCCTGCGCAAGCTGGCCGGCGAGTACACGCGCGAGGCCGGGGTGCGCAACCTGGAGCGGTCGGTCGCCCGGCTGCTGCGCAAGGTCGCGGCCCAGCACGAACTGGGCGAGCGGAAGCTGCCGTTCACCGTCCTGGACGCCGACCTGCGCGCCCTGATCGGACGGCCGCACCATGTGCCCGAGTCCGCCCAGGACCCGGCCGAGCGGCGCACGGCGGTGCCGGGCGTGGCCACCGGCCTCGCGGTCACCGGAGCGGGCGGTGACGTCCTCTTCGTGGAGGCGTCGCTGGCCGACCCGGAGACCGGCGCGGCGGGTCTGACGCTCACCGGGCAGCTCGGCGATGTGATGAAGGAGAGCGCGCAGATCGCCCTGTCCTTCCTCCGCTCCCACGGGGCCGAGCTGGAACTGCCGGTCGGCGACCTCAAGGACCGGGGCGTGCACATCCACTTCCCGGCGGGCGCGGTCCCCAAGGACGGCCCGAGCGCCGGTGTCACCATGACGACCGCGCTGGCCTCGCTGCTCTCCGGGCGGCAGGTCCGTACGGACGTGGCGATGACCGGTGAGGTCTCGCTGACCGGGCGGGTGCTGCCGATCGGCGGCGTGAAGCAGAAGCTGCTCGCCGCGCACCGCGCCGGGGTGACCACCGTCGTCATCCCCAAGCGCAATGAGGCCGACCTGGACGACGTCCCGGCCGAGGTGCTGGACAAGCTCGACGTCCACGCCGTGACCGATGTCCGCCAGGTCCTGGAGCTGGCGCTCGCACCCGCCACCAACGGGGCGGCGCCGGAGGTTCCGGTCGCGGCGTGACGGACGCGGCCGGTCAGGCAGGGCCCGGGGGGCCCCGCGTGTGGGGCCCCCGGGGGGCGGCCCGCG
>NZ_JBHYUG010000165.1:0-7807 GCF_042749375.1 Streptomyces sp. NPDC059477
GCCCCTCCTCGGAGGCGCGGGCCGTCGCCCGTACCCAAACCCTCATCAAGGGCACCGGCGGCATCGGCACGGTCCGTAAGACCACCCTCCCGGGTGGTCTGCGGGTCGTCACCGAGACCCTGCCCTCGGTGCGCTCCGCCACCTTCGGCATCTGGGCACACGTCGGCTCCCGCGACGAGACCCCGTCCCTCAACGGCGCCACCCACTACCTGGAGCACCTGCTCTTCAAAGGCACCGGCCGCCGCTCCGCCCTCGACATCTCCTCCGCCCTCGACGCCGTCGGCGGCGAGATGAACGCGTTCACGGCCAAGGAGTACACGTGCTACTACGCACGCGTGCTCGACACCGACCTGCCGCTCGCCATCGACGTCGTCAGCGACATGCTCACCGGCTCGCTGATCCTCGAAGAGGACGTCAATGTCGAGCGCGGCGCGATCCTCGAAGAGATCGCCATGACCGAGGACGACCCGGGCGACTGTGTGCACGACCTGTTCGCGCACACCATGTTCGGCGACAACCCCCTCGGCCGCCCCGTCCTCGGCACGGTCGACACGGTCAACGCCCTCACCGCCGACCGCATCCGCCGCTTCTACAAGAAGCACTACGACCCCACCCACCTGGTGGTCGCCTGCGCCGGCAACATCGACCACAACAAGGTCGTACGACAGGTCCGCGCGGCCTTCGACAAGGCGGGCGCCCTGAAGGAATCCGCCGGCGAGCCCATCGCCCCGCGCGGCGGACGGCGCAGCCTGCGCACCGCCGGCCGCGTCGAGCTGATCGGCCGCAAGACGGAACAGGCCCATGTCGTGCTCGGCATGCCCGGCCTCGCCCGCACCGACGAGCGCCGCTGGGCCCTGGGCGTCCTCAACACCGCGCTCGGCGGCGGCATGTCCTCCCGCCTCTTCCAGGAGGTCCGCGAGAAGCGCGGCCTGGCCTACAGCGTGTACTCGTACACGTCCGGCTTCGCCGACTGCGGCCTGTTCGGCGTCTACGCCGGCTGCCGCCCCTCGCAGGTCCACGACGTGCTGAAGATCTGCCGCGACGAACTCGACCACGTCGCCGAGCACGGTCTGTCCGACGAGGAGATCGCGCGGGCCATCGGCCAGCTGCGCGGCTCCACGGTCCTCGGCCTGGAGGACACCGGCGCGCTGATGAACCGTATCGGCAAGAGCGAGCTGTGCTGGGGCGAGCAGATGTCCGTCGACGACATGCTGCTGCGGATAGCCTCGGTGACCCCCGACGACATCCGCGCGGTCGCCCGCGACATCCTGGGACAGCGGCCCTCGCTGTCGGTGATCGGCCCGCTGAAGGACAAACAGGCCGCCCGGCTGCACGACGCCGTCGCCTGAGCCGTATGCCGTCGCCCGACCCCCGTATCCGGTAAGGAAGCACAGAAGATGAGCAAGCTGCGCGTGGCGGTCCTCGGCGCCAAGGGCCGGATCGGCTCCGAGGCGGTACGGGCGGTCGAGGCCGCCGAGGACATGGAACTGGTCGCCGCCCTCGGCCGCGGCGACTCACTGGAGGCGCTCACCGCGTCCGGCGCCCAGGTCGCGGTCGAACTGACCACGCCCGACTCGGTGATGGCCAACCTCGACTTCTGCGTCGGACACGGCATCCACGCGGTCGTCGGTACGACGGGCTGGACCGAGGCCCGCCTGGCACAGCTGCGGGACCGGCTCGACAGCTCACCGGGGACCGGCGTGCTGATCGCACCCAACTTCTCCATCGGCGCGGTCCTGACCATGAAGTTCGCGCAGCTCGCCGCCCCGTATTTCGAGTCCGTCGAGGTCGTGGAACTGCACCACCCGAACAAGGTGGACGCCCCCAGCGGCACCGCCACGCGCACCGCCCAGCTCATCGCCGAGGCCCGCGCCAAGGCGGGCTCGGCCCCCGCCCCGGACGCCACGGCCACGGCCCTGGAGGGTGCCCGGGGCGCCAGCGTCGACGGCGTCCCGGTCCACGCGATCCGGCTGCGCGGCCTGCTGGCGCACCAGGAGGTCCTGCTGGGCGGCGAGGGCGAGACCCTCACCCTCCGCCATGACTCCCTGCACCACAGCAGCTTCATGCCGGGCATCCTGCTGGCCGCCCGCCGCGTGGTGACCACTCCGGGCCTCACCTTCGGCCTGGAACACTTCCTGGACCTGAGCTAGGCCGTACGACCGTCATGCGCGCGAAGCTCTCCTACGCCCTCACGGCCGCCGTCCTGGTCTTCTACTTCGTCCTGGTCGGCAGCCGGGCCGTGCTGCTGATCAAGGCCGGCACGCTGCTCACCGTCACCCTCGGCATCGCGGTGCTGATCCTGCCGGTGATCGGCGTGTGGTTCCTGTGGCAGAACACCCAGTTCGTCCGCAAGGCCAACGCCCTCGCCGTCCAGCTCGACGCCGAGGGGGGCCTGCCCGTCGACGAACTGCGCCGCCTGCCCAGCGGGCGCGTCGACCGGGACTCGGCCGACGAGGTCTTCGCCCGCCGCAAGGCCGAGACGGAAGCCTCCCCCGACGACTGGCGCACCTGGTTCCGCCTCGCCGTCGCCTACCGCGACGCCCGCGACACCCCCCGGGCCCGCAAGGCCATGCAACGGGCGATCACTCTGCACGAGGGGGTACGGGGGGTGGGGTGAGGGCGAGGGCACGCCTGGACCGCGGCAACCGGCGGGGCGCCGCACGTGCGACACGACAGGGCCCGGTCCGACACGCACTCGGACCGGGCCCGCCCCGTTCACCCGCAGACGGCGTGCCTACCGGCTCAGCCCTTCCGCCCGTACTCGTCGGCCCAGACCTCCACCGAGTCCGCCGCCCGGTCGAAGGCCTCGACCCGGGCCAGGAAGTCGGCGTTGTGCGTGGTCATCAGGGTCGGCGTGCCGGTGGCCGACCGGTCGTTGCGCACCAGCACCAGAGCCTGGCCCTGCACTGTGCGCGGAAGCCCGAGCCACCGCACCGGCTGCTGCACCGTCCGTACGGAGCCGATCTTGTGCCACGGCACCGTACGGGTGAAGACGAAGCGCACATGCCGCAGCCCATGGGCGCTCACCCACACGCCCGAGCGCAGCAGCCGCAGCGCCACCGCGATGAGCACCAGCGCGATGCCGAACACCACCGCGGCACCGGACAGCGTGCCCGTGAGCGCGATGATGACGGCCGCGAACAGTACGTAGGAGGCGAGCAGCAGCCACAGGGCGGCGATGCCGACCCGCCAGGGTCCGGGGCGGTAGGGCCGCCGCCAGCGGTCTCGGTCGTCGAACGGCAGCGCTGTGTCGTCCGTCGTGTCGAAGGCACGCTCGGCCGTCAGGAAGGGCAGGGGCACGGCTGGTCCTCACTCGTCCATGCATGGGCTGTGCCCGGTGAGGCTATCGAGCCGTGTCGCGGCTCACCACCCTAGGGGGCCCGGATGGGGTCAGTGGCCCCTCGATGCCTGCTCAGGGGGGGGCTCAGCGAGGGCTCAGCGCCCGTCCGTCGCCTGTGACTGCTGCGTCGGGGTGGCCGAGCGGTCCTGCTCCAGCGCCGGCATGCCGACGACCAGGGAGCCGATGAGAGCGGCGACGATGGTGAGCCCCAGCAGCGAGCGCCCGGCTATCTGCCCGGCCGAAGGACGGGCACGCGGTGGGGGAGTGACATTGCTGCGGAAACTGTCGGCCTCGGCGAGGAAGGCGAAGGGTACGGGCTCGCGCCGGCGGAACATGGGTGGCGCTTCTCCTCTCGGGCTCGCATCTCGACGTACGGCACTCGGCGCTCGGATCCCAGTGGTTCGAACGCGTCACGCTCACCCATACAGACGAGCGAACGGACCGGAAAGTGCCCCCAATCACCGAATTGGCAGAAGTTCGCAGAAGTTCGCCGACGGTGACCCAGATGTCGTGCCCGGTGGTGAACGACCGGTTGTCAGTGCCGGGCCGTAGAGTGGGCGCCGCCCGAGTGAAGTGGATGGAAGGGACCCTCCGACCGTGACCGACAGCCCCGCCGACGCCCCCCGGGACGCCCCGGATCTCAAGCCGAGCTTCCGCGGCGACGTCACCGTCGAGCTGGTCAAGCACACCGCGTCCGACGCGGACGTGCTCTTCGCCGCGCGCGTGTCGACCGCGGGCGAGAAGTCCCTGGACGAGCTGAAGAAGGACCCGGAGCGCTCCAAGGGCCTGATCAACTACCTGATGCGGGACCGGCACGGCAGCCCGTTCGAGCACAACTCGATGACGTTCCTGATCAGCGCCCCGATCTTCGTCTTCCGCGAGTTCATGCGACACCGCGTGGGCTGGTCGTACAACGAGGAGAGCGGTCGCTACCGCGAGCTGGAGCCCGTCTTCTACGTCCCCGACGAGTCCCGCAAGCTGGTCCAGCAGGGCCGCCCGGGCAAGTACCGGTTCGTCGAGGGCACCCAGGCCCAGCAGGAGCTGGTCGGCCGCGTCATGGAGGACTCCTACCGTCACTCCTACGAGGCGTACCAGGAGATGCTGGCCGCCGGCGTCGCCCGCGAGGTCGCCCGCGCGGTCCTCCCGGTCGGCCTGTTCTCATCGATGTACGCCACGTGCAACGCGCGCTCGCTGATGCATTTCCTCGGCCTGCGCACCCAGCACGAACTGGCCAAGGTCCCCTCCTTCCCGCAGCGCGAGATCGAGATGGTCGGTGAGCTGATGGAGGCCGAATGGGCCCGGCTGATGCCCCTCACCCACGCCGCCTTCAACGCCAACGGCCGAGTCGCCCCGTGACCGCCCAGCTGTGCCGCACGCCCGCGCCCGCGCGGCACAGATGTCCTGACCCGCGGGTACAGATGTACGGATCAGCCGAGCGAAGTGTCCGTATTGCGGCATTTAGAGAAGTTCATCTAGCCTGATCAAACGGACCCGGCACTGCTTGAACCCCCGAGCAGGCAGTGCCGGGCTCCGTATTTGTCATGACGTATTTGACATCCCACGGGCAGACCGTGCCTTGAGCAGCGAGTAGCGTGTAACCCATGGCTCCGACCTCGACTCCGCAGACCCCCTTCGGGCGGGTCCTCACCGCCATGGTCACGCCCTTCACGGCGGACGGCGCACTCGACCTCGACGGCGCTCAGCGGCTCGCCACCCACCTGGTGGACGCAGGCAACGACGGCCTGATCATCAACGGCACCACCGGCGAGTCCCCCACGACCAGCGACGCGGAGAAATCGGACCTGGTACGAGCCGTACTGGAAGCGGTCGGCGACCGCGCCCACATCCTGGCGGGCGTCGGCACCAACGACACCCACCACAGCATCGAGCTGGCCCGCACCGCCGAGCGCATCGGCGCCCACGGCCTGCTCATCGTCACCCCCTACTACAACAAGCCCCCGCAGGAGGGCCTCCGCCAGCACTTCACGGCCGTCGCCGACGCCACCGAACTTCCGGTGATGCTCTACGACATCCCGGGCCGCAGCGGGGTTCCGATCAACACCGAGACCCTCGTCCGCCTCGCCGAGCATCCGCGCATCGTCGCCAACAAGGACGCCAAGGGCGACCTGGGCCGTGCCGGCTGGGCCATCGCCCGGTCCGGCCTCGCCTGGTACTCCGGCGACGACATGCTCAACCTGCCCCTGCTCTCCGTCGGCGCGGTCGGCTTCGTCTCCGTCGTCGGCCATGTCGTCACCCCCGAGCTGCGCGAGCTGGTCGAGGCGTACACCAGCGGTGACGTCCAGAAGGCGACCGAGATCCACCAGAAGCTGCTCCCGGTCTACACCGGCATGTTCCGCACCCAGGGCGTCATGACCACCAAGGCCGCACTCGCCCTCCAGGGGCTGCCCGGCGGCCCGCTGCGCGCCCCCATGGTCGAGTGCTCACCCGAAGAGATCGACCAGCTCAAGATCGATCTTGCCGCGGGCGGGGTACAGCTCTGACATCGGACTTCGCGAGGCATGGCCTCGTCACAGGCTTCACAACTGAATAAGCGGGCCACCGGTGCCCGCGCGGTCACAGAAGAAAACACAGAAGAAAACCGACCACGACAACTGCGTCTTGCACGAACGTCATGCGCGCCACGTGCCACACCGGTACGTGGCGCGCGTGGTGAGGAGAGTCTTTTGAGTCATCCGCATCCTGAACTCGCCCCGCCCCCGCCGCTCCCCGAAGGCGGCCTACGGGTCACCCCACTCGGCGGTCTCGGTGAGATCGGCCGGAACATGACGGTCTTCGAATACGGCGGCCGTCTGCTGATCGTCGACTGCGGGGTGCTCTTCCCCGAGGAGGAGCAGCCCGGAATCGATCTGATCCTGCCGGACTTCTCGTCCATCCGGGACCGCCTCGACGACATCGAGGGCATCGTCCTCACCCATGGTCACGAGGACCACATCGGCGGTGTTCCCTACCTCCTGCGGGAGAAGCCGGACATCCCGCTGATCGGCTCCAAGCTCACCCTCGCCCTGATCGAGGCCAAGCTCCAGGAGCACCGCATCCGTCCGTACACCCTTGAGGTGGCGGAGGGACATCGCGAGCGCATCGGCCCCTTCGACTGCGAATTCGTCGCCGTCAACCACTCCATCCCGGACGCGCTGGCGGTCGCCATCCGCACGCCCGCCGGCATGGTGGTGCACACCGGCGACTTCAAGATGGACCAGCTCCCGCTCGACGGCCGGCTCACCGACCTGCACGCGTTCGCACGCCTGAGCGAGGAGGGCATCGACCTTCTTCTCTCGGACTCGACGAACGCGGAGGTCCCGGGCTTCGTCCCGCCCGAGCGCGACATCTCCAATGTCCTGCGCCAGGTCTTCGGGTCCGCCCGCAAGCGGATCATCGTGGCCAGCTTCGCCAGCCATGTGCACCGCATCCAGCAGATCCTGGACGCCGCCCACGAGTACGGCCGCCGGGTCGCCTTCGTCGGCCGCTCGATGGTCCGCAACATGGGCATCGCCCGTGACCTGGGCTATCTGAAGGTACCGCCGGGCCTCGTGGTGGACGTCAAGACCCTCGACGACCTCCCGGACAGCCAGATCGTGCTGGTCTGCACGGGCTCCCAGGGCGAACCGATGGCGGCCCTGTCCCGTATGGCCAACCGCGACCACCAGATCCGCATCGTCGACGGCGACACGGTGATCCTGGCGTCGTCCCTGATCCCCGGCAACGAGAACGCGGTCTACCGCGTGATCAACGGCCTGACCCGCTGGGGCGCCAACGTCGTCCACAAGGGCAACGCCAAGGTCCATGTCTCCGGCCACGCGTCCGCGGGCGAGCTGTTGTACTTCTACAACATCTGCCGCCCGCGCAACCTGATGCCGGTCCACGGCGAATGGCGCCACCTGAGGGCCAACGCCGAACTAGGCGCTCTCACCGGAGTCCCGCACGACCGCATCGTCATCGCCGAGGACGGCGTCGTCGTCGACCTCATCGAAGGCAAGGCCAAGATCTCCGGCAAGGTCCAGGCGGGATACGTCTACGTCGACGGCCTCTCCGTCGGTGATGTGGGAGAGCCGGCGCTCAAGGACCGCAAGATCCTCGGCGACGAGGGCATCATCTCGGTCTTCGTGGTCATCGACTCCTCCACCGGAAAGATCACGGCGGGCCCGCATGTCCAGGCCCGTGGCTCCGGTATCGAGGACTCCGCCTTCGCGGCCGTCCTCCCGAAGGTCATCGAGTCATTGGAGCGTTCGGCCCAGGACGGTGTGGTCGAGCCGCACCAGCTCCAGCAGCTGATCCGCCGAACGCTGGGCAAGTGGGTCTCCGACACCTATCGCCGCAGGCCGATGATCCTGCCGGTGGTCGTGGAGGTCTGACGGACCGCCAGGATCCCGCCAGCGCATCACAACGAGCGGGGGGGGGGGGCTTTGGGGGGGGGGCCCCCCCCGCGACGCGTTAGGGGCCCCCCCCCCC
>NZ_JBHYUG010000166.1:0-7688 GCF_042749375.1 Streptomyces sp. NPDC059477
GTCTCCTCCGGAGACATGACGCGCCGTCACTACGCGACGGAAAGTTGTAACGTCGCTCCGCGACTCAAACAGCGCTGGCTAGGTGGAGGTGGGTCCCGGGGGTGCCGTTACATCTTTCAGGAGGCGTACGCGGCGGCCGGCTGCGGCTGTGGAGTCCGCCCTACCGATCATCCTTGGGGCCCGGAGTGGCCTGTGTAGACGTGGGCCGGGTAGCCATTGCTGGTGATCTCTACGTGGCCCGTGTAGGTGTCTGAACCGCACTTGCACATCGTGTCGGGCTCCCGGTGTCGTCGTCCTGAGTGCTTGATTATGTCACGCCATTATGTACCGCACAAGTTCTGTAACGGTCACTCGTCGTTACAGTCACACCCTCATGCAGGTCTAGACCTCTTGAAATTCTACCGCTTAGAGGGGCGGGCTGTCTGGGCCACAGGGATTGATTATGTACCCGGGTTTCGCTAATGGCGTTACATTATCGCGTTGTTGTCGAGTGAAATATGTTATGTAGCGGCCTTACCTGCCGCCTGAATTCTCATCCCGGGGCGTGAATAATTGCTAGGGCCTGTGTTTCATGCTTTCGGTGGCAGAGATCTTTCTGGAGCGTGAGAAGGGCGGCGGGAATTTGCGGGCTGGGCCGATCAGGGCGCCGAGACCGATGTGGGAGACGTAGGTGTCGGCGCTCCGGTCGGAGTCCGGACCGGCGGCCCACCGGACAGGCAGGTGGAGGCGGTGGCCCGGCCCGGTGACGGGACGGAGGGCGGGGCGGTCTGGGGGACTTGCGTGGTGGGCTAGGCGGCTGGCTGAGTCTTCCGGGCAGGAAACAGGGCCGTAGCGTGTCGGGCCGGCCTGTCGTTGATGATTCCGTGTGTCCGCGCCCGGCGGCAGCTCGGCGGGCGCGGCTTATGGCTCGTAGACGTGGCGCAGGACGACGGTGCGGCGCACCCCTGCCTCCAGCAGGGCCTGGGCGCGGTGCTGGCCGTTGATGTAGCCGGTCTCGCTGTCGGGCTGGATCGCGTCCGCGATGCTGAACAAGGTGGCCAGCGCCTCGGTCTCCCAGCCGGTGGCGTCGGCTGCGGCCGCGTGGGCCAGGGCGAACTCCTCCATGCCGTCGGCCTCCACTCCCTGCGCGCGGGCGCGCTTCAGAACATCGAGCGCCATCGCACTGACCGTGTGCCAGTCGCCGCCGTGGTACCAGCAGCAGGTACGGGCGCCGCGGCGCGGCAGAACCTGACGCGTCCAGCGCCGCCGCCATCGCACCCCGGCCGGCATACAGCCGGGCTCGCGGAAAGGCTCCGGCCGCCCGAGGCGGACCACCGCGAACTCCTCGAACACCAGCCGGGGTTCGGGCTCGGCGGGGCGCGGCACGTAGCCGGCGCCGCGGCCGGCGGCGACCTCGGCGCCGACCAGGTCCCGCAGCTCCTCGTGGGTGATCGCCTTCCAGCACGGGCCGTACGGCCGGTAGCCGTCGGCGCCGGCGAACACCACCCGCCGGAAACGGGTCTCCTGCCGCGACCCTTCCCACCACAGCTGCCGCTCCACCCACACCGGCGGCACTTCCTCGTCAGGGCAGTGCCGCTCCCACACCGCGCCCGCGTACCGCTCCGCCCCGTTCGTCAGCCCCATCCCCTCCTCGCCGGCGATCTGCGTCGCCACCGCGACCGGGCGCGCACCGGCCGCGGTGAACAGCTGCAGCCGGAACGTGCCCGGCAGCCCGGGGGCGGTGAACATGGGCTCGTCCACGGTGCGTTGGCGCGCAGCCCCCAGCGCGCGCAGCTCGTCCCGTCCACCGGAACGGCCATCGGGGCGCGGCGCCGGCCTGGGCGCGGGGTCGGCGGGGAGGTCATCGGTCATCCCTCGATCATTCCCGGCCCGGCCGACACGCGGGGCCGGACCGGTCAGCCGGCCGTCGACGGCGCCCGGGCCAGGTCGACCTCGCCGGCTTCGATCAGGGCGCGGCGCAGCTGCGCGGTCCCGGCCGGCCGGGCGGGCGCGGGCAGGGCCTCGGCGGCCCGGAGCAGGGCGCGGGCGTGGCGGCGGACGTCGCCGTCGTCGTACGCGCCTTCGGGGGCGGGGCGGGTGAGCAGGTGCGCGGCCAGGTGCACGGCATCGGGGCTGCCCGGGTGGGCGGCGGCGCGTTCGGCGACCCGGCCGGCGTCCTTCTGGGCCGGGGTGTGGGCGGCGCTGCGCCGGGCCAGGGGCAGCCACAGCCCGTCCGGCAGCGCGCAGTGCGCGAAGCCGCCGGCGCCCGCGAGCGCGCCGGGCGGCAGATCGGCCTCCAGGGCGGCGGTCCACCACACCCGCTCGGTGTCCACCGCGGTCCGGGCGGTCGGCCTCATCGAGGTGACGAGGGCGAGGTACTCGAGGAAGCCGGAGGCGGCCTCCGCGCCGCCCGGGCCGGCCGCCAACTCCCGCCAGGCGTCCGCGGGGTGGCCGAGCAGGCCGTCGTGGCCGGTCAGCAGCGCGTAGACCACGCGGAAGGCGATGGTGCCGTCGGGTTCTTCGCGCAGGGCGGCCAGGAGCTGGCGGCGGTCCAGGGCGGCGAGCAGCAGCGGGTCGGGGCCGGGGCCGCGGCGGCCGTGCAGCCACGCGGCGGCCGGGGACGGCCGGCCCGGGGCGAGCGCGTACAGGTCGGCGTGGTGGGCGGCGGTGAAGGCGGTGGCGCGGCGGTGCAGGACCGGGAGGTGCGTGCCGAGCACGGCGGCGACCGCCTCGTCGCCGCCGCGGGCGGCCAGGATGCCGGCGGTCAGGTTCAGGATGTCGCCGGGCATCTGGCCGTCTCGGGGCGCCCGGCTGGCGGCGTGGTTCAGGAGGCAGTCCAGCGCGCGCACCGCCGGGTGGGACTCCAGCAGGCCCGCGGGCAGTTCCCGTTCCGCCCCCGCCCGGCCGGCGGCGGGCGTTGTCAGGTCAGCGGGCGCCGAGCTCGGCCGGGCGGCGGGGCGGGTGAGCGGCTCGGCGAGGGTGCGCAGCCGGTTCAGGACGGCCGGCAGGGCGCCGCCGAGGCCGCCGCCGGTGCGCCACACGAAGGCCAGCAGGCCGGACCACGCCCGGCCGGCGCAGTCGGCCGCGTCGGGGATGTGCGGGTCGGCGGGAGCGGGCAGGGCGCGGCTGAGGTCGAGGGCGGCGAGCACGGCTGTGGCGGGGCCGGCGGGGAAGGCGTCGGGGTGGCGGACGACGGCCGCGGCGGCGGCGAGGTAGTACGCGCCGAGCTCCGGGCGGGCGAGGGCGGCGAGTTGGGCGGGGACGTCGGCGGTCCAGGCGCCGGGGTCGGCCGCCACCAGGCGCCGCAGGACGGTCGCGTAGCCGGGGCGCCCGCGTCCGGGGCTCCGGCCAGGGTGCCCGCGGCGGCGAGCGGGCCGGCCGCGGCGGCGAGCTCCCGCAGGTCCTCCAGCGCGATGGCGGTGTGACGGAGCGGCTGCGGGCGGACGGCGGCCCTCGGGTCGGGCGGCCGGGCCCGGCGCAGCGCGGCCAGCAGCGGACCGAAGCCGTCCAGCAGCGGCGCGGGCAGGACCGGCGACCAGGCCCACACCCGCAGCCAGGACGCGAGCGGCTCCACGGCCTCACCGGGGCGGTCGTCCTGCTCGCCCTGGTCGAGTTGGTCGGGTGGGGTCGGCAGCAGTTCGTCGACGGCCGCGGCGGACGGCGCCGGGCCGAGCGCGGTCCGTACCCGCTCCTGGAGGCCGGCGGCCCGCCCGGGCGGGCAGGTGTCCAGCACCAGAGCGGCCAGCCGGGCGCCCTCCGGCGAGGGGCGGCCGGCCAGCAGCCGCACCGTGGCCCCGGCGGCGCGGTCCCACCACTCCCCCGCAGCAGCCTCGGCACCGACGCCAGCGGCGGGCGGCGGGTGCGCGGCCAGGTGGGCGGCGAGCAGCCGGTCGTGCAGAGCGGCGTCCGCCTGTTCGATGCGCGGCCACGCCCGCAGCCGTACGGCCGGCGGCAGGCCGGCCGCGGCGTCGGCCGCGGCGAGGTCGAGGACCGCGCGGGCCAGCAGCGGGCCCATGTCCAGGACCGGGCCCAGGAAGAGCGTCTCGTTAAGGACGCGGACCTCGTCCAGGTCGACAAACTCCGGCCAGGGCATCTGGCCGGTCGCGGCGGTGTCGCGGCGCAGCAGGCCCGCCAGCGCGCCGCGGACCGCGCGGGCCCAGCGGAACGGCCCGCCGCCGTCGCCGGTTTCGGCGTGGACGGTCACCACCAGTTCGCGCAGCAGGCCGGTGATGTCGTGTGCGGGAAGGCGGGCCGCCCACTCCCGCCGGAGGACGTCGGTCAGCTCGGGCAGCGGCCGCTGCCCGGCCCGTGCGCGTTGGCTCTCGTCCCGGTAGGCCCGGTAGCCGGCGTGCCCCAGGTCGGCGGCGTCCTTCAGCAGTTCCTCGGCGACCAGGACCCAGTCCCTGTCCCGTGCGGGTACCGGGAGGGTGCCCGCCCAGGCGGCCACGAGCCGGCGCGGCACGTCCGCGTGCTCGGCCGGCTCCCCCGCGGGGGCCGGAAGCAGGACGTGCGGGAGCAGTTGCCGTACTCCGGCCGGGGGGAGGGCGCCGGCGTCGGCCAGGCGCAGCAGCGCGCCCAGCACGCGGGGGCCGGCCGGGGCGAGGGCGGCGGCGTGGCCGGCCAGCCACTCCCGGGCGGTTCGGGGGTCGGCGGCGGCCAGGTGGCCAAGGAACGGGGCCGCCGGCCAGACGTCGGCCGCTCGGTCGGCCAGCAGCAGGTGCGGCGCGTGTGTTTCAAGGGCGGTCAGCCGGGCGGGAGCCGAAGAAGTAGGTCGTGGCGCGGGGGTCCGCCCAGCCGGCCAGCTCCCGCGCCTCGGCCGCGCCCGGCGCCTCCAGGGCGGCCAGTTCGAGGACCCGCGCGGCGCGGCCGGGCAGTGGCACCAGCAACTCCCGCGCCAGCGAAAGTACTTCCTGGTAGACGGCGGCCGCGACGGCCGGATCGGCTTCCCCTCCGTGGAGCGTGCCCGACGTCCTCCCGTACACCTCGCCCCAGCCGTCCAGCGCCCGCTCCTGCGCGCCGCCGAGCTTTACGCCCATGAGCCGCCCGGCGATTCCTGCGGCCCGGGCGCGGTGGAAGCCTCCCGGGCGCGCGAGCTGACCGCGCAGCACCTCGGCGGTGGCCCGGACCCGGACCAGTCCGGCGGCCGGGTCCGCCGGTGCGGTGGCAAGCGGGTCGGGGAGGGCGTCCACCGCGGCCAGCAGGTCCTTCGCCGCGGACTTCAGGCCCACCGCGTCCGGGGCGCCCGGCAGGCTCAGCAGCGCGTCCGCCGCGCCCCGCAGGCACGACTCCGCGACCTCCGCCGGGCGCTCCAGCCCGCTCCCCGCGAGGACCCGGTGTGCGTCCCGCAGCAGACCCAGCGCCCGCACGCCCGCGGCGCCCTGCGCGCGCAGGGCGGCGGCCAGGACCTCGTCGACCACCGGCAGGTGTGCCGCGGGCAGTTCGCCGCCGGCCGGCGGCATCATGATGCTCACCGGTGCACCGTAGAGCCCCGCGGGCGGGTCCCGGACCGGAACCAGCCGGCCCGGCCACCGACCCGCGGCCGCAGCGGCATCCAGCAGCGCGGAGACGGGCGTCGACGCCGTCGGCGGCCTCCTCGGCAGGAAAGGCGGGGGCTTTGCGGGTGGAGTCGCACGAGGTGGCCCGGCTCCGGCGCGGCTTGCCCCGGCGGGCCGCCACCGCGAGGAGGCGTACGGGCGGCCCGCTCGCTGTTCGACGTCCGCGCGTACACCAGTGGCGGCGTTCCGGCGGGCATGAGGCACCGCCGGCGGGTCTCCCGGGCCCTGGGCACCGCAGTGCCCGCCGTCACCGGCAGGAGGCGCAGCAGCCGAAGCCGGACCGGGCGCTGAGGCGGGCGTCGTCCTCTCGTGCGGCACGGCTGCCGGAGCGCCACACCAGCGTCGGCAGGTCGAACAGCGCCTGGTCGTCGAACGGGACGGCGGCGGGGCAGGGTCGGCCGGGCGGTGTGCGGTGTGCGGCGCCCGCGGCGGCGGGGCAGATCGCGCCGGGCTCCGCCCGGTGCGGGGCGGCGAGCACCGCGGGAAGGTGGGCGGCCGGGCCGGCACCGACGAGACGGTGCAGCACGATCACGTGCCCGTCCGCGTAGGGGCCTGGGCGGCCAGCGCCGTACCGGCGCCGCTTCCTACGGCTCTGTGTCGAGGAAGCGCTCCAGACCGGCCGCGTCCAGCAGTTCGGTCCAGGCGGTGCCCGGGAGCAGCGGTCCCAGGTCCGCTTCGAGTTGTGCGGCCTCCTCGGCGGTGGCCGGCTCCATCGCGCGGCGCAGGCCGCGGGCGTGCCGGCGGTCCATGGCCAGCGGGCTGGCGTGGTGGTCCGCTCCGGCCAGGTAGCGCAGCGCGGGCGGGGTGAGCACCACGGGCCTGGGCGGCGAGGAAGTCGGTCAGCTGCGCGAGGGTGCGGTCGTCCCCGGCGGCCGGTTCCGGGTGGCGGGGGGCCGGCAGGCTGATGCCCTCTGCGATCCGCTGCCACGCCTGGGCCCGGGTCGGCGCCTCGTCGTCGTCTTCGTCGCCTCCGGCCCGGCTGACGCCCCGGAGCAGCGAGCGCAGGGTGACCACCCGCAGTGCCGGGTCGTCCCCGGCCGGCGGGCGGGAGCGCGGGATGAGCAGCCGGCCGGTGAAGCTCTGGCGCAGACCGCGGGCGTGCGGGAGGAGTTCGGCGAGGGTCTGCTCGGCGGCGAACTGGGCCATCGCCCGGGACGGTTCGGTCGCGCTGTACCCCGCCTGTGGCTGGAACGTGCCGTCGGGCAGCGGCCAGCCGGCCTCCCACCGCCACGCCTTCCCGGGCGCCCCGCTGTTCATACCGTCCGGCCACACCGGCCGGTCCCAGCCGGGCAGTAGCGGCCGCTGCGCCGGTACGGGCATCAGGCGGGCCTGGAGGCCGTGCGGGGAGCCGGGCACGGGCCGGCCAGCGGTCAGGCCCTTGCCGTCGGCGGTCCACTCCAGCGGCGCCGGGGCGAAGCGGGACACCCTCAGCAGGCCGTCCGCCGCCCGCGCGAGGGCCTCCAGGACCGTGCCGCGCAGGGCGTCCTCGAACACCCGCGGCCAGGCGTCCGGGTCCCCGGCGGCGAGCTCGCCGATCGCCATGGTCCACACTCGCAGGGCCGCGGCCGGATCCGTGTCCAGCGCGTCGCGCAGCGTCCGCCCGGCCGGCTTCTCCGGCTCGTCGCGGTCGTCCGGCTCGGCGGCGGCGTGCAGACGCAGGACCCGGTCGCCCACCCCGACTCCCAGGCTGGCCGCCACCTCGCGCAGCCGGCCGCCGGTCAGCGGGCGCAGCAGGTCCACCAGCCGGTCCACGAGGGCCGCCGCCTGCCACGGTGTCGCCGGAACGGTGACCGACAGCGCCGGCCAGTCCTCGGCGGCGGCCGTGAGGTCACCGGTGCCGGCCTCGTGCCGCGGGACCCGGTCCACGACCGCGAACACCGCTTCCAGCAGGCTCCGGGCCGGGCCTGGGCCCGGCGCCGGGGCGCCGGTGAACTCGGCCACCGCCACGGGGAGTTGCCCGGCCGGGCAGTCCAGCGCCTCCGTGGCCGCCCGGATCCGGGAGAGGTCCGTTGTCGGGGAGGGAGGTTCTGGTGTCACCCCACCACCCTAGGGACCCGGGGGGGGGGGGGGGGCGGGTCGCGGCAGGGCCGCTCTCTGCGCGTGGGCCGCGGGCGGGGGGGGGCCGGCGCGGGGGGCGCGCGTCTCGGGGGGTGC
>NZ_JBHYUG010000167.1:0-7283 GCF_042749375.1 Streptomyces sp. NPDC059477
CCCATGCCGCCACGGCCGGTGCGCCCCACCGGCCGTGGCGGCCCCCTATCCGACCCCGGCGTCCGACCCCCGGCGTCCGACGGGCGTACCCCACGCCCCCCGAAGCGCCCTTCCCCGCAAGGCGACTGACAGTCCGTCAATCTCCGTTAACGGCAAGGAGGTCCCGTGTCAGGCGACATACCCCCCGCCCAGCCCCCACCCGCCGACCAGCCCTGTCCCCCCGTCCGCCCCGTCCCCTTCTGGCGCTGGCGCCGCAACCCCCTGCGCCGCCGTACCGACCGGCTCGAAGCCCGGATCGCGCTCGCGCTGGCGCTGCTCGTGCCGCTGCTCGCGGGCGCGGCCCTGTTCCTCGCGGGCGACACCGCCCAGCGGCACTACCGCGCGACCGCCGAGCGCGAGGAACACACCCGGCGCCACATCACCGCCGTGCTCGTCCATGACACCCCGGGCCATCCCGAGCCCGGTTCCGACGAGGCCCGGCACAGCCGCTACCCGGCCGAGGTCCGCTTCACCGCCCCGTCCGGCGGGGTCCGCACCGGCACCACCGACGTCCTGCCCGGACTCCCGGCGGACAGCCCCGTCCGGGTCTGGGTCACCACGGACGGCACGCTCACCGAGCCGCCGATGACCGCCGACGAGATCCGCAGCCGTACCGCCGGCTGGGCACTGCTGGCGTTCCTCGCGGTCGCCCTGGCCGGTTACGCCGTCCATGTGGTCGTCGCTCGCGCGCTGCGGCGGCGCAATCTCGCCGCGTGGGACGCCCGTTGGGCGGAGACGGCCCCGCGCTGGACCCCGTACCGCTGACACCGACCCGTTGCCGGGCCAGCGCGACCCACCGGACCCCGTTGTCGGACCTGCCTGGACCTAGCCGGTTCCGTCTGGACCTGTCCGGAATAGACACCGAAAATTCCCCTCACCGCAAACCGTTGACTATGGACATCCCTATACCTACGCTCTCGCATGTCCATGGTTGTCCATACACAAAGCGGTGTGCCGATGAAGATCGCGGTTGTCGGAAGTTACGGAGCCGGCCTCACCATGAGGCTCCCCAAGGCTCCCGTCGCGGGGGAAACCGTCTCGGGTGGCGTGTTCGACCCGGGCCCCGGCGGCAAGGGCAGCAATCAGGCCATCGGCGCCGCCCGGCTGGGCGCCGAGGTCGCGCTGCTGACCGCCGTCGGCGACGACGACTTCGGCCGCGCGGCGCGCGAGCTGTGGCGGCGCGAAGGCGTCGACGCCGGGCAGGTGGTGACGGCCCAGGCCCCGACCATGGTCGGCTTCATCCTGGTGGAACCCTCCGGGGAGAACCGCATCGCCATCGCGCCCGGCGCCCTGGACGAACTGGACGCCGCCGCCGTCGAAGGCTTCCGCGCCGAGATCGCCGCCGCCGACATCCTCGTCGTGTCGATGGAGATCCCCGAGGCGGCCGTGGTCGCCGCGCTGCGCATCGGCCGCGAGACCGGCACCCGCACCGTGCTCAACCCGGCCCCCGCCCGGCCGCTCCCCGACGACTGCTGGCCGCTGATCGATGTGATCATGCCCAACCAGACCGAGGCCCCCGTCCTCCTCGGCCTCGCCGACGGCCATGGACTCGGCGACGAGGACCTGGTCCGCGCCCTGCGCGAGCGCACCTCGGGCGCCGCGATCCTCACCCGGGGCGGCGCCGGCGCCCTGATCGCCGAGGCGTCAGGCGTCACCCACGTACCCCCGCACCCGGCCGGGACGGTGGTCGACACCACCGGCGCCGGGGACTCCTTCACCGCCGCACTCGCCGTCGCCCTCGCCGAAGGAAGGCCCCTCGACCGGGCCGCCGCCTTCGCCGCAGCCGCCGGCGCCCACACCGTGACGATCGCGGGCGTCGTCCCCGCCCTGCCCACCAGAGACCAGCTGAACGCCCGGATTGGAAACGCCTCGTGACCTCGACGACCTCGAAGCCCCCCACCACCGCGGCGCCACCCGCCGCCGAGTCCGCCCGGCGGATACCCGACGCCCTGCGCCGGCTGCTGCACGCCCGGGAGGCCGGTGTCTTCGCCGCGCTCGTCCTGCTGTTCCTGCTGGGCACCGGGCTCTCACCGACCTTCGCCTCGTCCGACAACCTGCTGTCGGTGGGTCAGCAGATCGCCCAGATCGGCATCATGGCCGTCGGCGTGACCTTCGTGATCCTCAACGGCGAGATCGACCTCTCCGTAGGCTCCACGTACGCGCTGTCCGCCATCTCCACCGGCATGCTCATCTCGGACGGCTGGAGCTGGACGGCCGCGATGCTCGTCGGCCTCGCCGTCGGGGCTTTCGCCGGACTGCTCAACGGGCTGGCCGTGGTGCTGCTCGGCGTTCCGTCGTTCATCGTCACACTGGGCACGCTCAGCGTCTTCCGCGGTGTCGCCCTGCTCATCTCCGACGGCGCCCCGATCTCCCTCAGCTCCTCGCAGCCCGGCGTCGCCGAGTTCAACCTCCTCGGTCAGGGGCGGTTGTTCGGAGTGATCCCGATGCAGTTCCTGTTCTTCGCCGCCGTCGCCCTCATCGGCGTGGCCCTGCTGGCCCGCTCCCGCTTCGGCTTCAACACGTACGCCGTCGGCGGCAACCAGGAGGCCGCCCGGCTGGTCGGCATCAACGTCAAGCGGGTCAAGCTCACCGCGTTCGTCCTCTCCGGGTTCACCGCCGGACTCGCGGGCGTGCTCGGCCTGTCCTTCCTGTCCTATGTGCAGGGCGTGACCGGCCAGGGCCTGGAACTCACCGTCATCTCCGCCGTCATCATCGGCGGCGCCGCCCTCTTCGGCGGATCCGGCACCATGTGGGGCACCGTCATCGGCGTCGCCTTCATCGGCCTGCTCCAGAACATCCTCAACATCAAGGGCATCTCGTCCTTCTGGCAGACCGTCGTCACCGGCCTGGTCATCGTCGCCGCGGTCGCCGCCGATACGTGGCAACGCAGGCGCAAGGCGCGCGCGTAGCCAGGGTCCGTGCCCAACCAGGGCCCCCGCCTGGCCAAAACCTCCGCCTAACCAAGACCCCACTTGGCCAAGACCCCCGCCTAACCAAGACCCCACTCGGCCAAGGCTCCCCGCCTAGCCACGGCCCGCATGGTCCAGGTCTTCGCCGCCCCGGTCTTCCCCCCCGCCCCTCACACACGCATTGCCACACCCCTCACCCTCGCTCGCTTCCCCCTCTCGCCCAGCCCACGGACACGACAAGGGAGTCACCATGTCCCCGCGCACCCGCACCCTGCTCAGATCCCTCGCCCCCGCCACGGCCGCCGTAGCGGCGCTCGCCCTCACCGGCTGTGGCGCCGTCACCTCCGCCGACTCCGGGAGCGGCTCCGACGACGGCTCCTTCAAGCTCGCCTCCTACATCCAGCAGCGCGTCGACGACGACAAGCCGATGCGGATCAAGCTGAGCTACCACGACCCGTCCCTCGCCTTCGCCACCCCGATCGGCGCGGGCATGGACAAGGCCGGCAAGGAGTTGGGCGCCGACGTCCAGCTGATAGGCCCCACCGGCGGTGACGCCGCCAAGCAGGTCTCCGAGATCCAGACCCTGATCCAGCAGAAGGCCGTGGACGGACTCGCCGTCTCCTCCGCCTCCAGCGACGCCCTCAAGCCCGTGATCAGCCAGGCCTACAAGGCCGGCATCCCGATCATCTCCTTCAACACCGACAACCCCGACTCCGAGCAGATGGGCTTCGTCGGCCAGGACCTCAAGGGCTCCGGCAAGGCCCAGGCCGAGCAACTGCGCAAGGACCTGGGCGACCAGGACGTCAACGGCAAGTCGGTCGTGGTGTTCTCCGTCGACACCGGCGCCGGCTGGTCGCACGACCGGTTCAGCGGCTTCGAGGAGGGCCTTGAGGGCAGCGGCCTGAAGATCGTGGGCCCGGTGAACGTCGGCAACGAGCCCAACGCGGCCTACAACACCGTCGAGTCGACCATGTCCGGCAAGACCGGGGTCGTCGCCGTCGCCGGGCTCGACTGCTGCTCCACCACGGCCGCCGCCAAGTGGGTCGCCGGGTCCGGCAAGGCCGACGCCATCACCATGGGCGGCTTCGACCTGCTCACCCAGACCGCCGAGTACATCGACAAGGGCGTCCTGAACTTCACCATCAGCCAGAACCCCACCGAGCAGGGCTACCAGGCGGTGAAGGTGCTCAACGACTTCCTCACCAAGGGCACGAAGATCACCGGCGTGGACACCGGCGCCCAGTTCATCACCGCCGACAACCTCGACTCCGCCGCCGTGGAGGACTGATGACCACCGCCGCTCACCCCGCAGGGGCACCGCCCACCGCCGGATGCGCCGTCAGCGTCCGGGGCCTGTCCCGCAGCTTCGGCCCGGTACGCGCCCTGCGCGAGGTCTCCTTCGACGTCCCCGCGGGCGAGATCACCGCCCTGCTCGGGGAGAACGGCGCCGGGAAGTCGACCCTGCTGAAGATCCTGGCCGGCCTCCAGCCGCCCAGCGACGGCACGGTCACCGTCTTCGGCGAGCAGGTCACCGCGTACGACCCGGCCACCGTGCTCAGCCGGCACGGCGTCGCGATCGTCCCGCAGGAACTGTCGCTGCTGCCCGACCGCACGGTCGCCGAGAACGTGCTGAGCGGCGTCGAGCCCGGCCACCGCTGGTTCCCCTCCCGCCGCCGGATGCTGGAGCGCACCGGGGAACTCCTCGCCGAACTCGACCTCGACCTGGACCCGAACGCCTCGGTCCGCACCCTGGACCTGGCCACCCAGCAGCTCATCGTGGTGGCCCGGTCCATCGCCCGGGGCTGCCGGGTGCTGATCCTGGACGAGCCGACCGCGATGCTCACCCCCGCCGAGGCCGACCGCCTGTTCACCCTCATGGACCGGCTCAAGTCGGCGGGTACGACCATGCTCTACGTCTCCCACCGGATGCCCGAGGTGTTCCGCCTCGCCGACCACATCCAGGTGCTGCGCGACGGCGGCCATGTCGCCTCCTGGCGCCGCGAGGAGACCACCCCCGACCAGGCGGTGGCCGCCATGGTCGGCCGCGAGCTGGGCCAGTTCACCCGGCGCGCCGGGCAGCCCGCCCACCCGGCGCTCGAACCGGCCCTGAAGGTACGGGAGCTGAGCGGACGCCGGCACCACAAGGTCTCCTTCGAGCTGCGTCCCGGCGAGATCCTGGGCGTGGCCGGGCTGCCCGACTCCGGACGGGTGGAGCTGCTGCACAACCTGTTCGGCGGCGACCGCGGCACCGGCGGCACCGTCGAACTCCTCGGCAAGCCCTACGACAGACGCGACCCCATCGCCAGCGTCGAACGCAAGCTCGCGTTCGTGCCCGGCGAACGGCGCGCCCAGGGCCTGCTGACCACCATGAGCGTCGGCGAGAACGTCGGCGCCCTGACCACCAGGGCGTTCAGCAGCCTCGGCATGATCCGCCGCCGCGCCTTCGACGCCCGCGCCGCCGAACAGGCGAAACGGCTCCGGGTCAAGACGGCCACCATGGGCCAGCCCATCACCAGCCTGTCCGGCGGCAACCAGCAAAAGGCCGTCCTCGGTCGCTGGCTGGCCATCAACCCCGGTGTCCTCATCCTCGACGAGCCGACCCGAGGCGTGGACATCGGCGCCAAGGCCGAGATCTACGCCCAGCTGTTCGCCCTCGCCGAGGAGGGGCTGGCGATCCTCTGCTCCTCCTCCGACCTGCCCGAACTGCTCACCCTCACCGACCGGATCGCGGTGATGAGCGAGGGCCGGCTGGTGGACGTCGTGGCGACCGACGAGGCCACCGAGGAATCCATCATGACCCTCGCCACGGGGGCGACGCCCGCCGCGGCGTGACCCTGAAGCCCCCGAAGACCCCGGCCCTTTGGCCCCCAGCTACTCAGCCCCCAGACCCCCAGCCCCCAGACCCCCAGCCCCCAGAGGCTCAGCCCTCCGTCTTCAGCCCTCTGGAGAAAGGCGACCCGCCATGAAACGCTCCGGCATCCTCAACGCCGAACTGAGCGGTGCCCTGGCCACCCTCGGCCACACCGATCTGCTGCTCGTCGTGGACGCGGGCTTCCCCGTGCCCCGCGACGCACACCGCATCGACCTCGCCCTCGCCGAGAACCTGCCCGACCTGCGTACGGTCCTCGGACTCATCGCGGACGAGCTGGTCGTCGAGGGCGTGGTACGTGCCGAGGACGTCCCCTCCCACAACCCCCGCCTCGACAAGTGGCTGCGCTACCGGTTCTCCGGCGCCGAGTTCAGCACCCGCACGCACGCCCAGGTGCTGGGCGAACTGGCCCGCGAGGCCAAGGTCATTGTCCGCACCGGGGCCTTCGAGCCCTGGGGCAACATCGGCCTGTACTGCGGCGTCGACGCCCCGCGCTGGTTCGGCGGCGAGGGTGTCGTCGTACCGGAGCAGTACGCCACCAAGGTCTGAGCCGGCCCGCGCCCCCACTTCCCGCACGTCCCCCACTTCCCCCCACTCCCTCCAACCCATTGCTCCCCCCACTCACATCGCGAAAGAGGAGATCACTCCGTGTCCGAAACCACCGCCACCGCGGTTGCCCTCGACCTCACGCCGGCCCAGCTGGCGCCCTACGTCCAGCACACCAAGATCGACCCGGACGCCACCCGCGACGCCATGGTGGCCCATGCCCAGGAGGCGATCACCCACGGGTTCAACGCCGCCATGGTGCCCGCCTCCTGGATCACCGTCGTGGCCGCCGAACTGCGCGGCACCGGGGTGGAGCTGGCCTCCGCCCTGGACTTCCCGACCGTCGGCGTGATGACCAGCGCCGGCAAGGCCGCCGAGGCCGCCGAGATCGCCCGGCTCGGCGCGGACCAGCTGGACATCGGCGTCCAGCTCGGCTGGCTCAAGAGCGGGCGCTACGACGACTTCCGCGAGGACATCGCGGGTGTGGTCCGCGCCTTCGGCGGGCCGGTCAAGGTGATGCTGGAACTGCCGCTGCTGACCGACGCCGAGAAGGAGGCGGCCGTCGAACTCGCGATGGAGGCCGGCGTCGCCTTCCTGAAGAACGCCAGCAGCGGGCAGATCGAGACTGCGAATCCGACCAGCGTTCGATACCTTGTCGACCGGGCCCGCGACGGGGTCAAGGTGAAGGCGTCGGGAGCCATCAAGACCTACCCGCAGGCCCTGGAGCTGCTGCGCGCGGGTGCCTCGCTGCTCGGCACCAGCGCCGGTCTGGCGATCATCACCGACACCGGTGACGCGTCGACCGTCAGCTACTGACCGGCGGCCACCGACCGGCGGTCACCTGACCGGCCGCCGCGGGCGGCCCCCCCCGACCTCCCACGCCCGGGGGGCGCGGCGCCCCCCCCCCCCCGCCCCCGGCC
>NZ_JBHYUG010000168.1:0-4105 GCF_042749375.1 Streptomyces sp. NPDC059477
ATCGCGCTCAGCCCCAGGGGCTGGCGCTCGCGGCGGCAACGGAGGCACATCACGCAGCCGCCGCATCAACGCGGCCCCGGCCGGGACGGGGGGCACCGGCCGCGACCGCGTTTTCTTCCCGTCCGCTTCGAGCGATGCAGACGGGCGCCCGACAGGCTGTTCACTCCAATCCGTCGGGCAAATCAGAGCTGTTCGCGTGCGGAGTGCAGTTCGGTGATGAGCGAGTTCAGCAGCGTGCGCAGTCCCTCCGCCGCCGCTCCGTCCAGGCCGAGCACCATCCTGCGTGCCCCGCTCTCCGCGAACGCCATGCGCAGGGCGGAATCTGTGTGGCCCGTCTGACTGGCCAGCAGCCCCGCCATGTCGCGGAAGCCCTGGGCAAGATCCTCTTGCATGAGCCGGTCACGGACGTCGACCATGGCGACGAACTCTGCCAGCGCCAGCAGTCGGCCCGTCGCGCGCGCCACGCTGTCGGGGGCACCCTGCTCGGAGTCGACGCCCAGGGCAGCCAGAGCCTGCTGGATCCGCTCGACGCTGAACACCGTGTCGTCCATCCCGTCAGCCTAGTGGCCGGCGCTGCACGCACTGCGCTCCGTTGAGATGAGGTTCCCGTTGTCGTCGTACCTGTTCGTAATGGTCACCATTCCGTGGCAGTTGGGGTCCGGGCACGGCTCGGTGAGACTCGCTTCTGCTCCCATGATCTTCCCTCTCGTGTAGTCGTCGTCTCCGGTGCAAGGGTTGTGCTGGATACCGCCCGCCCCCCGCCGACCTGAGGGGCGGACGGCGTTCAGGGACGGCCCTCCGTCTGGGCCGTGTACGCCTCCCACAGGGTCTGCGCCGTGTTGCAGGTCTCGCTGTCCGCAGCGCAGACCGGGCAGGTTCTGACGTGGTCGAAGTAGGCGCGGTGCGCGGTCTGCCTGGCGGTGATGGGGCCGGGGCCGCTGCCGCTGTCGTGCCACTCCCAGCCGGTGCCGGTCACAGCGTTCTCCGGGGGCTGTCAGTCGGCGGGTGGTGTCGGCGGATCAGGACGTTCATGTCGATGACGCGGGACAGGTCGCCGGCGGCCTGGGCCTGCTGGCGAGTACGGGCCCAGTTCGCGCACTGCGCGCAGCCGAGGGGCGCCTGGGGTGGGGGCAGGGGGAAGCTCACGTGGTGCGTCGTCCGTCCTTCATGAGGCGCCGCAGGGCGATACCGACCGGGCAGCTGCCTGCGTCCCGGATGCACGGCCTGCACGCGGGTGCGTGGTCGTGGAGGGCGCGGTACGCCTGCTCTCCCGTGTGCTGTGGGCAGGCGCGGGGGAACCAGTGGACTCCGTCGTCCTGGCGCTCGCCGAGGTCGACGGCGGCCTGGCCGGTCAGCGGCTGCTCGGTGGCGTCCCAGACACAGACCGCGCCGCGCGCCTGGTCGGCAGTCAGCGAGGCCAGCGGGGGGAGCGCGAGCACCTCGGCGGCCTCGCCCGTGATGTCGTGCGCGGTTCTGGTCACCGGGGCTGCCCTCCGGCCTCGCGCCCGGCGTGCATCCCTGCGGCCGGGTACAGGTGGGCGGGGTCCTCGGGGTCGGTGTACTCGAAGGTGTGGCAGCCCGGATGCCCCGCGAACGAGACGCACACCTGGTCGGCGTCGTCGGTGTTGCAGTCCGGTAGGACGAGGACCTTCTCGGCGGGGCGTCCGTCCTTCCACTCCGCCCACACCTCACCGCGGGTCGGGGTGTCGAGTTCCCACGTCAGATCACGGTGGGGGCCGTCCGGGTGCTCCTCCAGGATGCAGCGCAGGGACGAGTGGACCGATACCCGGGGATCGCTGCTGTCCGGGATGTGGATCAGCATGAGCGCGATCAGGTCCACCGGCATCCTCCCCGGCGCACCGCAAATACGCCGCTCGGGCGTGCTGGCTGAGCGGATCACGGCAGCACCTCCGTCGCGACGCGGCCACCGCGCGGGATGCCCTGAATTGTTCTGATCATCGGCTCGCCCTCACGGGCAGTCCAGATGTAGCGTTCGTCATGTCGACGCTCCTCGAAAGTGTCGGCCACACCCCCGGGCCGCAACATCGGTCGCGGGGGCTTCTGGCGCCTCACACCCTCAGTCAACGACGAGCCCATACGCATGCGGATCTGCCCCGAGATCTGCCACGCTTCTACCAAGCGGGCAGATTGACAGAGGAGTTGTGTCATGCATGGCGGGCAGACATCTGTCATAGGGCAGACAATCCGAAGTGAGAGAAAGAAGCGGGGCTGGACACAAAGACAGCTCGCCGACCAGCTGAACGCCTTGCGCGGATACACCCACGGCGGGTGTAGCGCCAACGACATCTACCGATGGGAGACAGACCGCCGGTCTCCGCGCGATTGGCTCCCCTACCTGGTGACGGTCCTGAACCTGGACCTAGGGGTATTAGGCCGGGGACCGGCCGAAGGATCACAACAGACGGAGGCTGAATCGGTGGATCGCAGAGAGTTCATGGGGGCCAGCATCGGAGCTGCCGTCCCACTCGGCAGTTCCCATTGGGACGGGCGCAGAGTCGGGAAAGCTGACGTTGCCAATCTCCAGCAGGGCCTTGTCGACCTGCGACGGCTAGACGACTTCACGGGTGGCGCCGCTACGTACCCCTTGGCCGTGCAAACCGCACAGCGGACCGAACGAGTACTCGACCGGAGCGTCTACACCCCCGACATCGGGCGGCAGATCCTCGACGTCTTGGCAGAGACACACCAATTCACGTCGTGGACGGCATTCGATTCCGGGAAGCTGCCGGAAGCCAAGAAGCTCGCCCAGCGGGCATCCGCCGCAGCGAACCAGGCCGGGAACCGGATACTGGCGGCCTCCGCACTGTCGGAGCTGTCCTACCTCACAGCGTCAGGGGATGACCCCGGTGAAGCTGTGCAGATGGCACGGGCGTCGCTGGCGCTGGCTCCCGTCGATGTACTGCCTGCCGTCCGGGTGGTACTGGCGGACCGCTTGGCCTGGGCCTGCGCACGTACGGGCAATCCGAAGGGAGCGGAGAGAGCCGTCGGGTTGTCCGAGGACCTGCACGATCAGCGTGACGCCCGCACGGACGAGGAACCTGACTGGGTGTACTGGATCAACCGGGACGAGTCCAAGATCATGGAAGGCCGGTGCTGGGCTGAACTCCGGGAGCACGGCCGGGCGGTGCCGGTCCTGGAGGACATCGATGTTCCGTACGACGAGAGCCACGCGCGGGAGGTGGCCCTGTTCCAGTGCTGGCTGTCCGGCTCGTACCTGGACGCTGGCGAGATCGACCAGGCAGCTGCGGCTGCCAGGTCGGCCGTGGATCTGGTGAAGGGGACGGATTCTCCTCGCACGGATGTGTGGGTGAGCGGCGTCCTTCGGCGTCTACAGGATCACCGGGCCGTTCCGAGCGTGCGGGAACTGCTGGACCACGCCGCTCCTGGTGTGTGACCCAGCTGTCCACGCCCCGATTCCGCAGGTCAGCGCCCAGGTGTAGGAATCCCGGTCATTTTCTTACCGCGTTTGCTACACCCCCGGACATGCCGAAACGCCCCCTGCACGGTCGTGGTGACCGTGGCAGGGGGCGCGGTGGTTCAGCTTGTGGCTTTCAAAGGCGGGACCCCCGCTCGCGCGGGGACTACGGCATGCGAGTCACGCGGACATGAATCATACCGGGACCACCCCCGCTCGCGCGGGGACTACCTGGCCGAGGCTCCGTCGCCGTACCGGGTCCGGGGGACCACCCCCGCTCGCGCGGGGACTACAGGCGCCCACCTGGACTTTCGCCAGCGGGAAGCCGGGATCTTGCTCACTTTACCGAAGTCCACCCAGCGGGCAGGGCGGTTCAGTGGAGGAACAGGCGATGACCCTCGCCCGCAGGCTACTCAGCCGGTGTGGGTGCCGCCTCCGGCGGGCATCCTGCTCGGTATGACCGAGCAGGAGCAGGTTGCCGATCACCGCCATCAGCTTCAGTCCGCGGTGCGTCACCTGGCCTATGCCGCCGGGCAGATGGCGGCCGAGCAACCGGATGACGCGGAGCGGCTGATGGCCCAGACCGACAGGATGGAGCGGGCCCTCGCCCGCACCGCCCCCAGAGCGTGACGAATCGCCCCCCTCCGGCGGAGCCGGAGTGCAACCGCG
>NZ_JBHYUG010000168.1:4115-7181 GCF_042749375.1 Streptomyces sp. NPDC059477
GGGGTGCCCCCCCCCCCCCCCCGGGGGGTCCCTCGCCCCCGGGGGGGGGGCCGATTCAGCGGCCGAGCGTCTGATAGACGGTGAACCCCACCGCGATGACGGCGGCGAGGCCGGTCACCATCCGCATCGGCCAGCGGTCCCGCTCCAGCGCGTCCAACCGCTGCTCGTGATCGTCCAAGGTCTTGTCCGTCTGTTCGCCGCGCTGCACCAGGAGCGCGAGCTGGCCGTCGACCCGCGTGAACCCCACCTCCACGGTCCGCCGGAGTTCGGCCAACTCGTGTGCGATCGACTCCGGCGGCGTCATCAGCTCCCCCGGGTGCTCTCGGTCAGGCCCGGTCCGTCGGCGTCGCCGGTGGCGAGCGCGGTGAGGATGGTGAGGACGCCGGCGGACGCGCCGAGCGCGAGGCCCTGGCCCCAGTCGACCGCCAGGACGCCGGTGGTGTCGAGGCCGAGGGTGGCGACGAGCGTCTGGGCGACGGTGCGGCTGGTGCGCTCGCCGGTGGCCTTCCAGAAGGCGGCAGTGAACATGGGCTACTCCTTGACCTCGAAGCCGCGGCGGGCGCCGAGCTTGGTGAGACTGCTGTTGCCGGGGATGCCGTCGGCGTTCTTGCCGGTGTAGCCGCAGCGCTGCTGCCACAGGCCGTACGCCGCGATGGTGGCTGTGCCGAAGTGCCCGTCCGCCAGGGAGGCAGCGAGCAGTCCCTCGGCGACCAGGGCGTTCTCCACCGTCTTAACGCCCGAGTAGCTCACGGGCGTACCGGACTTCGGCGGGTCCGCTTTCGCCGCGGCGATGAGCTGGGACAGGTCGACCACCGGCCGGGCCGGTGTGCTGGGCGTCGACGGGGCACTCGGTGCCGGTGTGTTCGGCTCGTCGCTGCCGAGCCGGGCGGCGATCCGCTCCCGCATCGAGGCCATGGTGAAGCCGCGCGGGTCGATCTTCCCCGGCTGCCACTCCAGGTGGCCGATCACAGATTGCTCGGTCCAGCCGTGCGCACGGCAGACTGCTGCTGCCGCCTTCTCGATCGCGAGCAGCTGCGCGGCGGGCCAGGGATCCTTGCCGTCGCCGAGGTTCTCGCACTCGAAGCCGTAGAAATGCGTGTTGCCGTCGGTGTTCGCCTCGTTGTCGGCCGGGACGGCTGTCTCGGCGATGACCGCCTTGAGGACGTCGTCGTCGCCGGATCCGGCGTGGTTGGCGCGGCCGTGGCCGACGAGGTGGACGGTGCCGTCCTTGGTGATGACGCCGTGGCAGAGCGGGCCGGGCAGCTCTGTGTACCCGTCCCGGCAGATCGCTACGGTGGCGGCGCTGCCCTTGGTGACGGTGTGGTGGATCATCACGCCGTGCACCGGCCCCCACGGGCCCTTGCTGTTGCGGTTGTGGGTCTTCCAGTTGCCGACCTCGACGACCTTCACGCCCTCGTTGCGGAGTGCGGTGAGGAGGGCGGTGGCGGACAGGGGGCTAGCCATTGTGGTTCGCCCCCTCGTCTGCGGCGTCGTCCAGGGCGGCGAGGAGGACGCAGCAGTCCTTCGCCTCGCGGATCTTGCGGATCGCCGCGGTGAGTTCGGGGTCGTCGGGGAGGATGCGCAGCATCTGGGCGACCAGCTCGTGGAACGGCTTGCTGACGGTCCGGAGGCTGTGCGGGAGATGGTCGTAGGCCAGGCCGCGTACGGCCTGGACGGTGCTCGGGTGGCGTCCTGCGGTATCCATGGGCCCTCCAGGGCATGCGAAACGCCCCGGCCTGGAGGCTCGGGGCGTGGGGTGGTGGATAGGGGCTACGCGGGTTCGTACAGCACCCACGCCACCGTGGAGGTGTCCGTGTTGCTGCTCGATGTGATCGTGAACGAGGTGCCCGCAGCCTTGGTGGCGGACAGGTGGCCGAGGGTGCCGCCCGCCGCCTGCCGGAAGGTGGTCACGCGGGTGTTCGCGGTGACCGAGGTGTTGGCCACGGTCACGGTGCCCCCGACCAGCGTGCTGACGCCCATGCGGGCGTTGGTGCCTTCGGCGATGGCGATGCCCCCGCCGGCCGCGCCGAGGTTGAGGGCCTTGGCCTGGCCCGCCCAGATGTTCCACTGGCCGGCCGACTGCCCGGAGGCGAGCGCGGCGTAGCCGCCGACGTTGAGGTTGCCGCCGACGTCGACCGGCGCGGCGAAGGCATCTGCGGGCGCCGCCGTGGTGCCAGTGCGTTCGCCGATGTTGAGGCCGCGCCGGAGCACGGTGTTGCCGCCGCCATCGGACCAGCCCGCGGTCGCGGCGTGCAGGAACCCTGAGTCGACGGAGACGTACGCGCTGTCCTCCACCCGTACGCCGTACTGCGGCGAGTTGGTCTGGGTGCCGTTGTCGTCCACGCCGGGGTAGCAGGTGACCATCCCGACGATCACCGGCACGCCCGCGGTGTCGACCTTGAGGCCGGCGTAGCCGCCGCCGCCCGCGCCGAGATTGCGGCCGTCGCGGCGGGTGTGCAGGTTGTCGATCTGGATCGGCGGGTTCCCGGTCGCGTCGACCAGGACGCCGTTGGCGCCGTTACGGTCCGTCGAGCAGTCCCCGAGCAGCATGCCGCCGGAACCGGTACCGGTCGCCCAGTTCCCCGTGACGTGCACGCCGTTGCCGACGTTCCACTCGGCACGGCATCCGATCATCTGGCTGTTGGCCGCGTTGGCGATCTCGAAACCGTTCGCCCCGCAGCCGATCGCCTGGCAGTCCACAAAGGTGATGTCGGTCATCACCTCCAGCGCGAAGCCGTGCCAGCCGACATTGTCGACCATCACCCGGTGCAGCCGCCACGAGTACGGGAAGAACCCGCCGTTGGCCTCGGTGTGCACGCCCGCGCCGGTAACCCGGCGGATCGTCACGTCCCTCAACGCGACGTTCTGGATGTTGCCCGCGGCCCGGATCCCGTCGATGCCCGGGGTCTCCAGATCCTGCCCGTCGATCATCACGTTGAGGATGCGGTGCTCGGCGCTGATGGTGGAGTATCCGCCGTCGATCTCGTCGAGGAACGAGATGACGGCGTCGCCTGCGAAGGATGCGAGGGGCCGGATGTAGCAGGGCGGATCGGTGAGGTCGACGAC
>NZ_JBHYUG010000169.1:0-7065 GCF_042749375.1 Streptomyces sp. NPDC059477
GAACTCACACACCCCTGAGGAGCGCTCCAGCCCCCACTCCCACCACTCCCCCCCCCCCCCACCACACCCCCCACGTCCGTACCCGAAGGGCCCTGGGTCGGAAGAACTCAGGGGAACTCAGAAGAACACGGACCGGCGCTGCACCAGCAGCTTGTACAGCGTGTGCTGGATCTGCTCGCGGACCTGGTCGGTGAGGTTGAACATCAGCATCGGGTCCTCCGCCGCCTCCGGTGGATAGCCGTCCGTCGGAATCGGCTCGCCGAACTGGATCGTCCACTTCGTCGGCAGCGGAATCGCGCCCAGCGGGCCCAGCCACGGGAAGGTCGGGGTCAGCGGGAAGTACGGGAAGCCCAGCACCCGGGCGAGGGTCTTGGCGTTGCCGAGCATCGGATAGATCTCCTCGGCGCCCACGATCGAGCACGGGACGATCGGCGCGCCCTGGCGCAGGGCCGTGGAGACAAAGCCGCCCCGGCCGAACCGCTGGAGCTTGTAGCGCTCGCCGAAGGGCTTGCCGATGCCCTTGAAGCCCTCCGGCATCACCCCCACCAGCTCCCCCTGCGCCAGCAGCCGCTCGGCGTCCTCCGCGCAGGCCAGGGTGTGGCCCAGCTTGCGGGCGAGTTCATTGACGACCGGTAGCACGAACACCAGGTCGGCCGCCAGCAGCCGCAGATGCCGCTCGGCCGGATGGTGGTCGTGCACGGCGACCTGCATCATCAGGCCGTCCAGCGGCACCGTCCCGGAGTGATTGGCGACGATCAGGGCACCGCCCTCGGCCGGGATGTTCTCGATGCCCTTCACCTCGACCCGGAAGTAGTTCTCGTACACCGGGCGCAGCAGGGACATCAGGACCTGGTCGGTGAGTTCCTCGTCGTAGCCGAAGTCGTCGACCTCGTAGTCCCCGGTGAGACGGCGGCGCAGAAACGCCAGCCCGCCCGCGATCCGCCGCTCCAGACCACCGAGGCCGCCCTCCGGCCCCGACTCCGGCCCGGGCCCTGACGCCGACTCCGGCTCCGGCTCTGGCTCTGGCTCTGGCTCCTCACTCGTCACAGGAACATCATCCTGCACCACAAGTCCCTCCACAGGCCCGTCCGCGGGCCGGTCGAGATGCTCGTCCAGCTGATGGACCGGCGCGGGCTTCCCGCTGCCCCGGCGGCTTCCGGCGCCCCGGCGCCGGGACGGGCGCTGTGCGGCGCCGCCGCGCGACCGGTCGTCGTCGAACGGAATGACCTTGGCATCCGCCATCGTTGCTGCGCTCCTCGGTTGGCGCTGATCGGCGCGGGGCCCTGCTGAGGGGTCCCTAGTCCGCGCGCGGTGGGTGGCCGCCGCCGGCCACGGGCAGCGCGGCGAGCCGGTCGACGGCCCGGGCGAGGGCCTCGGGCGGCACCAGCCCGGGGCCACGGCCACGCGCGAAGTCCGCGAACGTCTCCGCGGTGGTGTACTTCGGCCGGAATCCCAGTGTCTCGCGCATCTGGGCCGTCGCCACCACCCGGCCATGGGTCAGCAGCCGGATCTGCTCGGGAGAGAAGTCGGTCATGCCGAGCGTCCGCACCAGCGACCCGGCCCAGGTGACGGCCGGCAGCAACAGCGGCACGGTCGGGCGGCCCAGCCGCCGCGAGCACTGCGAGAGCAGCAGCACCCCGTCCCCGGCGACATTGAACGTGCCGCTGTTGAGGGTCCCGCGCCGCGGCTCGTACGAGGCGATCCGCAGGACGTCGATGACGTCGTCCTCGTGCACGAACTGCAACCGCGGGTCGTAGCCGAGAACCGTCGGCAGCACCGGCAGCGAGAAATACGCGGCGAGCGGCGAGTCCGCGCTCGGCCCGAGGATGTTGGCGAACCGCAGCACACACACGGCGACATCGGGCCGCCGCCGGGCGAACCCGCGCACATACCCCTCGACCTCGACGGTGTCCTTGGCGAAGCCGCCGCTTGGCAGCGACTTGGGCGGGGTGGTCTCGGTGAACACGGCCGGATCGCGCGACGCGGACCCGTACACATTCGTACTGGACTTCACCACCAGCCGCTTCACCGCCGGCGACTTCTGGCAGGCGCCGAGGAGCTGCATCGTGCCGATGACGTTGGTCTCCTTGACCGTGGTCCGGCTGCCGCTGCCCAGGGCGGTCGCGGTGACATCCATGTGGACGACCGTGTCGGCGCCGGTCTCGGCGAGCACCCGGGCGATGGTCGGCTGGCGGATGTCCGCCCGGATGAAGTCGGCCCCGCCGAGCCGGTGCTCCGGCTCCACCGCGTCCACGGCGATCACCCGGTCCACCTCGGGGTCACGCTGGATCCGGCGTACGAACCGGCCGCCGAGCCGCCGGGCCACTCCGGTCACCAGCACGACCTTGCCCAAGACCAGCGCCTTCCTTCCAGACGTACCACGCCGCTGGGGCCAACTTAGCGGGTCGACATGACAATGGCCCCGCACGGGACCTCGGTCCGATGCGGGGCCACACCACGCTCTGCGGCGGCTACTTCTTGTTACGACGCTGAACGCGCGTGCGCTTGAGCAGCTTGCGGTGCTTCTTCTTGGCCATCCGCTTGCGCCGCTTCTTGATAACAGAGCCCACGACTACCCTCGCTCACTTCTCATCACTCGGTGCTGGGCGCCATGGGCCCATACGACCTACGAGGGCTTAGCCTACCCGCCCGAGCGCTGAGGTCGTAATCGAGGGGACCGTCAGGCCGTCTCCACCCCCACATAGCTGTCGCGGAGGTATTCATGAACCGCGTTCTCGGGGACGCGGAAAGACCGCCCCACCCGAATCGCGGGCAGATGACCACTGTGCACCAGCCGGTACACGGTCATCTTCGACACTCGCATCACCGAGGCAACCTCCGCCACGGTAAGGAACTGAACCTCGCTCAGAGGCCTCTGATCGCCAGCAGCCATGACACACCTGAACCTTCCGCACTCGACGGCCACCGGCTTCCCCTTCCGGTGACTCTTCGTCGTTGCGTGCTCACTCCCCAATGTAGGGGCGGGTGATGCGAGTGGGGAAGAGGTGCACCCATCGGCGGCCTACTGTGACAGACACGCTCGATTGAGTACGTAGCGGCTCAGCGGCAGGTAGTAGTCAGACCGCACGCCGTCATCAAGGGGCACGACGACGGACACGCGCCCCTCCGCCTCACCGACGAACAGCGCGGGGTCGTCCGTGTCAGCGAGCCCGATGGCCTCGAACCCCAGCTGACCTGCCCCGCAGACCCAGCCGTGGTCTCCGATCACCAGCTCCGGCAGCGGCCCGCCGGCCTCGGCGAGCGCCGCCAGCGCCATCCGAACCGGCAGCGGCGAGTGCGAGTGCGCGCCGGGCGCACCACCGGAACCGGGCACACCGTGCGCCCGTACGAACGCGACGCCCCGTACGTAATCAAGGTTGTACGTGCGTAGACCGAACCGGGTCGTTATGTCGACACGGCGACCCTGCGCCGGGGTGAGAACAGCACATCCCGCCGCCGACAAAGCGTCCGCGAGCCCGACGTAGAAACCGAGCAGCCGGTGCGGATGCCCGGTCCCGATCAGCACCGGCCCCTTGCGCTGAGCCACCTCGGCGACCCGCTCGGCGAACCGGTCGAACGCGAGCAGCGTGCGTACGGGATCGATCAGATCCGGCCCTTCCACATAGCGCGGATCGGGAGATACCCCACACTTCTCGGCCATCAAACCGATCAACTCCGGCTCCCCCCACACCCCCTCCGGATCGATCCCGATCAACACCCGAGGATCCCGAGCCGCGAAGAGCCGATAGCTCCGCAGACTCACCTCCCGCCCGGTAGCCACCCACCCCGCAATCCCACACCCCACCAAATACTCAAGAACCCCCTGCTCCACTTCCCCACCCCCGTAACTGCGGGACCCAGACGCCCCTCAGGCCAACAACCCCCGCAACGGAAACACCGCCCGCCGCGTAGCCAACACCGCCTGATCCACCCGATCCCCGGGGTCGTACCCCTCCTCCCAGACCCCCCACCGCACAGGCCACCGCCCATCACTCATCCGCACCGGCGCCAACTGCCGAGTACGAGCGAACACCTCCGCCCGCCACCCCTCAGGAATCACCGTCTCCGGCGCGACAGCCCGCCCCGCGGCAATCCCCACCAAATGCGCCCAGGACCGCGGCACCACATCCACCACCGCGTATCCACCCCCACCGAGCGCCACCCACCGCCCCTCGGCATATTCATGCGCCAACTCATGACAAGCGACCTGCACCGCCCGCTGCGCATCCAACGACACCGCCAAATGCGCCAACGGATCATCGAAATGCGTATCCGCCCCATGCTGCGTCACCACCACCTGCGGCCGAAAATCGGCCAGCAACTCCGGCACCACCGCATGAAAGGCCCGCACCCACCCCTCATCCCCCGTCCCCGCGGGCAACGCCACATTCACGGCCGACCCCGCGGCAGCCCCCGCCGCCCCCGTCTCCTCGGGCCACCCGGTCTGCGGAAACAACGTCCGGGGATGTTCGTGCAACGAGATAGTCAGCACCCGCGGATCCTCCCAGAACGCCGCCTGCACCCCATCCCCGTGATGCACATCGACATCCACATAAGCGACCCGCTCGGCCCCGAGTTCCAACAGCCGGGCAATAGCCAACGACGCGTCGTTGTAAATACAGAACCCCGACGCCGCCCCCGGCATCGCATGATGCAGCCCACCCGCGAAATTCACCGCGTGCAGCGCGTCCCCCCGCCACACCGCCTCGGCCGCCGCCACCGAAAGCCCGGCGATCAAAGACGACACCTCGTGCATCCCGGCGAACGCCGGATCATCCGCAGTTCCCAGCCCGTACGACTGATCCGCCACCCCGGGATCCAGCGACGCGGCCCGCACCGCCTCGATGTAGTCCTCCCGATGCACCAGCCGCAACGTCGAATCCCCCACGGGCTTCGCGGACACGACCTCCATCGCCTGGTCGAGCCCCAGCGCCCCGACCAGTCTCCGGGTCAGCTCCAGCCGGACCGGATCCATCGGATGCTCCGGACCGAAGTCATAGCCCGTTACCGCCTCGTCCCACATCAGCTGTGCGCGACCGCTCATGCCCGCCACCGTATCGGTCCGCCCCGCCATCGAACGACCGGGCGTACACCAATGTCGCCAACACCAGAACCATCGGTACGAGCATGGCTCCCCGATAACTCCAGACATCCCCCAACGCCCCCACCAACGGAGACCCGATCAAAAACCCCACGTAATTAAAGATATTGAGCCGCGCGACAGCCGCATCCGAAGCCCCAGGAAACAGCCGCCCCGCCGCCGCGAAAGTCTGCGGCACCAGAACGCACAGCCCCAGCCCCACCAGCGTGAACCCGAGCATCCCCGCCCAGGCCCCCGGCGCCCCCGCCACCACCGCGAACCCACCCGCGGCCAGCACCGCCCCGCCCCGCACCACCGCAACGGCCCCGAACCGCCGCACCCCGAAGTCCCCCACGGCCCGCCCGACCAACGTGGTCACCATGTACACGTTGTACGGCACGGTGGCCAGCTGCTCGGACGACCCCAGCACATCCTGCAAGTACTTGGCGCTCCAATTGGAAACAGTGGAGTCCCCGATATAGGCAAAGGTCATCACCAGGCACAGCGGCAAAAGCGCCTTGAAAACAATCCCACCCCCCGGCCCACTCCCCTCACCACCCTCAGAAACCCCTCTATCACCACCCCCATCCGCATCCACATACCAACGGCTCCCCACCAGCGCCGCCGGCACCAGCACACACACCACCGGCAGATACGACACCCACAGCGCCAGCCCCCAGTGCGCGCCCACCCACGCCAGCGAGGCCCCGAGAATCCCACCAAGGCTGTACGCGGCATGAAAGCCGAGCATGATGCTCCGCCCGTACGACCGCTGCAAGCTCACCCCGAGCATGTTCATCGAGGCATCGAGCGCACCCACGGCCAGCCCGAACACCGCCAGCGAGACGGCCAGTTCGACGAGCCGCTCCCCGGCCCCCACCCCGAACAGCGCCAGCAGCACCACCGGCTGGGACCACCGCAGCACCACGCTGGGCCGCACCCGCTCCACCAGCCGCTCGGTGCCCACGCTCCCGACCCCGGCCAGGATCGGCACCGCCGCCAGAAAGACCGGCAGCAGCGCATCGGACACCCCGTACCGGTCCTGTACAGCCGGAATCCGCGTCACCAGCAGGGCGAACGCCACGCCCTGGGCGAAGAAGCCGAACGCCAGCGAAGCCCTACCGCGCCGTAGCACTTCAGTCATGGCGGCGAGCGTAAGGCCCCGAGCGTCCCCTGGGTATATCCAGCCAAAGATGAATTTCCCTCAACTCCACTGCCCTACCTGCGATGCCTCACACCACCAGGTCGACCAGTTCCCCCATCCCGAAGAACACCCGCCCGGCCCCGACCAGCCGCTCCACCGGGGTCATGGCGGCGAACCCGACCACGTCCATCCCCGCCGCCACGCCCGCCCGCACCCCCAACGGGCTGTCCTCCACCACGACACACCGCTCGGCCGGCACCCCCATCACCCGGGCGGCATGCAGAAAGAGATCCGGCGCGGGCTTCCCCCGCCCCACATCCTCCGAGCTGAAAATCCGCCGGTCGTCGAACCACCGGTCCAACCCGGTGGCCCGATGCCCCACCCGAATCCGCTCATGACTCCCGGACGAGGCCACGCAGTACGGCACCCCGCCGGCCGTCAGCTTCTCCAGCACTTCCTCGACCCCCGCCACCGGCCGCAACTCCCGCTCGAACGCAGCGAAAACCCGCCGATGAAACACCTCATCAAAGTCCCCCGGCAACCGCTCTCCCGTCCGCTCCTCAATCAGATCGTGTACGCGATGCATGGCGGCCCCCATGTAGTCCCGCAGGGAGTCTTCGTACGAGGTCGGGTACCCCAGCTCGGTCAGATAGCCGGCCAGCAGCCGATTGGAGATCGGCTCGCTGTCGACCAGCACACCGTCGTTGTCAAAGATGACGAGGTCATAGCGCATACTCCGACCCTAAACGCAGAAGAGCCCCACACCTTTCGGTGTGGGGCTCTTCGCAATATTTGTTCGGCGGCGTCCTACTCTCCCACAGGGTCCCCCCTGCAGTACCAT
>NZ_JBHYUG010000170.1:0-7064 GCF_042749375.1 Streptomyces sp. NPDC059477
TGTGGGGGGGGGTGGGGCTTCGCGCGGGGGGGGGCGCGCCCGCCCGGGTGGCCGCGGGCGCGGAGGCTCGGCCCGCCCCCCACCCCCGGCCGGGGGGCGGCCCGGTCCGGGAAGGGGACCGGCCAGGAGCCGAGCCACCGGCCGATCCGGGCCGGGCCGTCCGGGTCGGGGGCACCCGCCCCGGCCTCGACGGCCACCAGAGCGCGGACCAGTCCGGGATGCCGGGCCGCCGTCAGGATCGCGGTGTGCCCGCCCAGCGACTGCCCGACCAGGACGACGGGCGGCTCAAGGCCCAGCGAACGCGGCAGCGCGGCGACATCCGCGACGAACGCGTCCCGCGAGACATCCCGGGGCACCCGCTCGCTCCGGCCGTGCCCGCGCTGATCGACGGCCACCACCCGCCAGTCGCCGCTCAACCGCCGCGCCAGCCCGTCCCATTCCCCCGCGTGCCCGGCCAGCCCGTGCAGCAGCACCACCGCCGGCCCGTCCCCACCCCAGTCCCGGCAGACCAGCCGCACCCCGTCGTCCCGGACGGCCACCCGCTCGACCCAGGTCACCTCGCCACCCCGCCCGGCATCCGACGGTGACCCGCCGCCCGCTTGCTCCATGCCATGCGCACAGTGTGCCGTGGGTCCAGTTCAGGCCACGCACCCGCTGCGACAGGGGGAGAGCGGGCCTGGGAAGTGTGTGCATGGCATCAGAGTCGCCGTGCGGTGCCCATCGGCGCGACGGCCCTTGGCGGACACTTGGGTACGCCATGGGTTGCGGATGTACGGGCCTGGCGTACCACCGGGGTTGTGGTGCGGGCCGTCCGCCGCGCAACCGTGCGCAGGAGAACCGTCCGCAGGAGAGAGGAGCGATCGGCGTGGCGAGACTGTGTGTGGTCACCGGTGCCCCGGGTGCCGGGAAGACCGCGCTGGCGGAGGAGTTGCGGACGTATCCCTTCGCGGCCGTCGACTTCGATGAACTGCTGGAGCCGGACGGCAGCGTGCTGGGCATCGACATCGCGTCCCCGGCGGCGAGTTCCGCCTGGCCCGCCTACAACCGGCTGTGGCTGCGGATCACCGCGCTGCTGCTCCGCGGGGGTGGGCCGGTGCTGGTGGTGTGCCCGCTGACGCCGGACGAATGGGCTGACGCGGGGAAGGGCGTCGCCGGGTTGCCGGAGGCCGACTGGGCGCGGCTCGACTGCTCCGACGCCGACCGGCGGGCGCGTCTCACGGCCCGTGGGTGGGCGGCGGACGAGATCGCCGAGGCGGTCGCCGACGCGGGGGAGTTGCGGGGGGTGGTGGAGCGGGAGTTCTCCACCACGGGATGTGGGGTGAGGGATGTCGGGGCGGTTGTGGGGGAGTGGGTGATGGGGCGGGGGCGTGTGGGAGTGACCGTTGGGGGGAGAGGGAGGGGGGAGGCGGGCGGCGCGGCGTGAGGAGGCGCCCCCCGTCCCGGGGCACGCCGGGTGTCCCGGGACGGCGGTTGCGGTCTGCGTCAGCGGCGATGCTCCGTCGCTGGGTCAGCGGCGACGCTCCTTGTCCAGGTCAGTGACAGCGCTCCGCTCCGGACGCCGGTTCGCGCTCGCGGCGCTCTTCTCCGGCCGCCGGTTCGCGCTCGCCGCCCGGGGCGCGGCGCTCGCGCCGGTCTTGCGGTCGCCGCCTCCCTTCCGGCGGGGGTGCAGCACGATGGTGAGCGGGGACGCCGTGAAGACGGAGGAGTACGTGCCGACCGCCAGGCCGATCAGCAGGGCCAGGGCGAAGTCCGTGAGGGCGTCGTCGGCCAGGACCGCCAGGGCGGTGAGGATGATGGCCGCGCCCATGCCGGTGCTGACCGTGCGGGGGAGGGTTTGCAGGATCGCCCGGTTGGTGAGGAGGGGCAGGGGTGTGGTGCGGTCGCGGGCCAGGAGTTCACGGATGCGGTCGAAGAGGACGACCGAGTCGTTGACCGAGTAGCCGACGACCGTCAGCAGCGCGGCCAGGAAGAGCCCGTCGATGGGCTTGCCGAGCCAGGCGAAGATCCCGGCCAGGATGACCACGTCATGGGCGAGCGCGCCGACCGCCCCGGCGGCGAACGTCCAGCGGAACCGGACCGCGAGATACAGCAACTGGGCGCCCAGGGCCAGGCCGAGGGCGATGAGGGCGTTGCGCCGCAGTTCCTCGCCCAGGCTGGGGCCGATGAGTTCGTCCCGGACCTTGTCCGCGTCGCCGCCGAGCGAGCCGATGGTCTCGGTGACGGTGGCCGCGTCGGCGTCGCTGAGATCCTCCGCCCGTACCGTCACCCCGCTGTCGCCGGCGGACTGGACGACCGCGCGGGGCACACCCGCGTCGGCGAGGGCGGCGCGGGCGCGGTCCGGGTCGACGGGTGAGCTGGTGGCGTACTCGATGAGCCGGCCGCCGGTGAACTCGATGCCGAAGTCCAGCCCCCGGACCAGGATGCCGGAGCCGGCCAGCACCAGGGCGACGGCGGACGCGGCCAGCCAGCGGCGCGGCCGGCGCATCAGGAACGGGTCGCGGCGCACCAGCCGTTCCCGGACCCAGCCCAGGTGCGCGATCCCGGTGAGCCGGGGACTGCGGCGGACGGCCCCGCGGTCCACCGCGTACTCGGCGAGCACCCGGGTGATCACCAGCGCGCTCACCACGGAGGCGAGGACACCGATGCCGAGGGTCACGCCGAAGCCCCGCACCGGCCCGGACGCGAAGGCGAACAGCAGGCCCGCGGCGATCAGCGTGGTGACGTTGGAGTCCGCGATCGCGCTGAAGGCGCCCCGGAAACCCGCGGTCAGCGCCGAACGCGGGCTGGGCCTGCTGCGGGCGGCGTGCTCCTCGCGGGCCCGTTCGAAGACCAGCACGTTGGCGTCCACCGCCATACCGATCGCCAGCACGAACCCGGCGAGACCGGGCAGGGTCAGCGTCGCGCCGAGCGCGGCCAGGGCGGCGTAGGAGAGCAGGCCGTAACAGGCCAGGGCGATGGTCGCGAGCAGGCCGAGCAGCCGGTAGACGACGATGATGAACAGCGCGGTCAGCGCGGTGCCGACGAGTGCCGCCCACGCGGCGGCGGAGATCGCCGCGTCCCCGAGGGTGGCGCCGATGGTCCGCTGCTCGATGGTCTCGACCGGTACGGGCAGGGCGCCGCCGGAGATGAGCAGGGCCAGTTCGCGGGCCTCGGCGTCGTCGAAGGAACCGGTGATCTGCGTCGAGCCGCCGGGGATGCCGGTCCCGCACGGCACGGAGGGGTCGACCTGCGGCGAGGAGATGATCTTGTCGTCCAGCACGATCGCCACCCGGCGCTGCGGATCCCCGGCCGGCTGGCACGCGCCCTGCGCGGTGACCTGCGTCCAGCGGTCCTGGCCGCCGTCGCTGAAGTCGACGGTGACGGTCCAGCCGGCGCCGCTCTGCGGATCGAAGCGGGCCTCGGCGCCCTTCACGTCCTGACCGGTGAGGGCGGCGGGCTGGAGGCGGAGTCGCTGGCCGGATTCGTCGGGGAGGGTGAGTTCCTCGGCGGCGGTCGCGGGGGGTGGGGTGGCCTCGGTGGAGGGGGCGGCCGTGGGCTCGGTGGGGGGTGGGGTGGCTTCCGGGGAGGGGGTGGCGGTGGTGTCCGGGTCGGCCGGTGCCGGGGTGGCTTCCGTGGCCGGGGGCGCCGCGCCCAGGACCGGGTGCACGGTGAGCTGTGCCGTCCGGCCCAGGACCTCGGCGGCCTGCTCCGGGTCCTGGACCCCGGGCAGTTCCACGATGATGCGGTGGTCGCCGGAGCGGACGAGGGTGGGTTCGGCGACGCCGAGCGCGTCGATACGGCCGCGCAGCACCTCCAGCGTGCGATCGGTGGCCGCCCGGTCGGCCTCGGTGGTCGGGGTGGAACGGGTCTCCAGCACGATCTGGGTGCCCCCGCGCAGATCGAGCCCCAGACGGACCGGCACGGTGAGGGCGATCGCCAGCGAGGCGGCGAGCACGGCGAGGGCCAGCAGCGCGCGCAGACGCTGGGCATGGGTACGGCGTTTCACGGAACAGCCTCCGGCAGGCAGGTCGCGGCACGACGGCACGGCACACGGATGCCGGGCCGCCGACGCGGAAGGAAAGGAGAAAAGGGGTGTGATTCAGCTGCCGGGAGGTGCCGGAGGCGCCCGGCCGCGGTGCTGCGCCGCCGCGCCGGGGGAGAGCGGGAGGGGCGCCGACCGGGCCGATGCGCGGACGCCGGTGGCCTGGGCGGCGGTGGTCCCGCGCGGGGTGGTGGCGTGGTGGTCCGGCGGGGACGGACGCTCCCCGAGATGGTCGTACCGCGCCCCCCTGGCCTGGGCCGCGCACCCGGTGCCGCACGGCTCGTCGGCACGCTGACCGGAGTCCGTGCGGTGGACGGCGCCCGCGACGGCCGAGGCCGGTCCCGGCGCCGGACCGACGGGCGTGACCGTGGGCAGGACCGCCAGCAGCAGCGCGAGAAGCGCGCCGAGTGCCGCCGCGAGACGGTGACCGGCGGCCGGGGCGACAGGGATACGCGGGGGCACGGTCACGGCGGGCGTCAGGGTTCGACCAGCCCGGCGCGGATGGCGTACCGGGTCAGCTCCAGCCGGTCCCGCAGCCCGAGCTTGTGCAGCAGATTGGCCCGGTGGCGGTGCACGGTCTTGACGCTGATGAAGAGGATCTCGGCGATCTCCTTCGACGAATGCCCCTCGGCGATCAGTTTCAGCACCTCCTCCTCGCGCGGGGTCAGGATCTGCCCGGGATTCTCCTCGCCGTGCCGGACCCGGTCCAGATAGCTGCGGATCAGCGCGGTGACCGCGCCCGGGTACAGAAACGGCTCGTCGCGCATCGCGGCCCGGCAGGCGGCGACCAGATCACGGTCGGCCACCGACTTCAGCACATAGCCGCACGCCCCCGCCTTCAGCGCCTGGAACAGATACTGCTCGTTGTCGTGCATCGTGAGCATCAGGATGCGCAGGCCCGGGACCAGGGTGCTCAGTTCGCGGGTGGCCTGGAGGCCGGTGAGCCGGGGCATGGCGATGTCCAGGACGGCGAGGTCGATGTCCTGGCTCCTGGCCGCCTCGATCGCCTCGGCCCCGTCCCCGGCCTCGGCGACCACCTCCAGATCCGGCTCCCGGTCCAGGATCAGCCGCACACCCCGGCGGACCAGGGCGTGGTCGTCGGCGAGGAGGATACGGATGGGACGCGCCGGGGCAGAGGTGGGCTTCGCCAAGGGCGTGGGACTGGGCGCGGGCGCGGTCCGGGTGGGGTCGGGCATGGTCACGGCTGCTTTCCGAGGACGGGGTGGTCACGGCTGTCTTTTGGGATGGGTGCGGGTGCGGGGGCGGTCACGACGGCTTCCTCAGGGCGGGTACGGGGGTCGTCAGACGGATCCGGGTGCCGGTGGCCGGCGTGGAGGAGATGTCCAGGGCCGCCCCGGCGAGCAGCGCTCGCTCCCGCATGCCGCGGATCCCGGCGCCCTCACAGGGCGCCTCGATGCCCCGGCCGTCGTCGGTGATCTCCAGCACCACCGCCTCCCCGGCCCGGCGCAGCGCCACCTCCACCCGGGTCGCGTCCGCGTGCCGGGCCGTGTTCGTCAGGCTCTCCTGCGCCACCCGGTACAGGACGAGTTCCGTCTCCGGCTCCAGGGCGGGCAGCTCGGCGTCGAACCGGCGCACCACCCGCAGCCCGGTGTGGGTGGCGAAGTCCTGGGTCAGCGAGGTCAGCGCGCTGACCAGGCCCAGATCCTCCAGCACCCCGGGCCGCAGCCGCCGTACCAGCCGCCGTACCTCGTCCAGGCTCGCCCGGGTGATCTCCTGCACCTGGTGCAGCTCCCCGCGCAGCGGCTCCGGGGCGTCGTCGGCGGCCCGCTTGAGCACGAGCAGGATCGCCGTCATGCCCTGTCCGACCTCGTCGTGCAGCTCCTGGGCGATCCGGCGCCGCTCCGCCTCCTGCGCCAGCAGCGCCCGCGCGCTGGACGTGGCCCGCTCGTGCTCCAGCCGGTCCAGCATCGCGTTGAACGTCCGGATCAGCTCGGACACCTCGCCCCCGCCGCCGCGCCCCCCGCCGCCGCCACGCCGTCCGGCACCGCCGGGCACCGGGAGCCGCTGGCCGGGGCGCAGCAGATCGACGGTGCCCATCAGCCGGGTCAGCCGGTCCAGCGGGGCGAGTCCCCAGCGCAGCAGCGCGCCATTGGCGACCAGCATCACCCCGAGACCGCCGACCAGGATGAACGCCTCGGTCAGCAGCACCGGCACGGAGACGGTCACCGGCGCCCACAGCAACAGCCCGGTGGCGGTGCCCAGCACCAGCGCGTTGAGCCCGAAGATCCGCCAGAACAGCGACACGGGGGGCATCTCCTTCCGGTTCTTTCCCGCCGGCCCGTACGGTCGGCCCACCTTCCCAGCCTCCCCCGCCCGCGCCCGCCGGTCGATGGGGCACAACCCCCATTTCGCAGGTCACGCCCCACCCGATGGGTGAATCGCGCCGCAGCGCCGTGTGGTCATCGCGATCCCCCGGAAATGGGGTCCACGCCCGATGGGCACCGCGAGTGCCGCGCGGCACAGTGGAGGCACATCAGGCCGTCCGGTTCGGCGAGTGCCCGTGGTCGTCGGACCACGGGTCGCCGGGCCGGACGGCCGTTGCTGCGCGTAACGCGCCTTGAGAGAGGAGCCACCGTGGCGCTCGACACCCCCCGGACCGGCAACCGGCCCGACGCCTCCCCCAACGGTTCCCGTCCCGCTGCACCCCACGGCGACGCCCGGCCCGCCGGGCACACCGCGCACGAGGCCCAGCAGCGGCTCGAACACGCCCGCAACACCCGGCTGGCCCAGCTGCGCGCGCTCGACGGGACCGGGCAGAGCGCGGACGACCATCTGCTGTCCGTGCAGGCCGAGGCGATCCGGCGGGTGCTCACCGAGATCGACGAGGCGTTCGCCCGGGTCGCGGACGGCTCGTACGGGCGGTGCGTCGGCTGTGCCAAGCCCGTCGCCGCCGAACGGCTGGAGATCCTGCCGTACACCCGGTACTGCATCACCTGCCAGCGGCACGGCGCCGGGAGGACGCGCGCCCCGCCCGACCAGGTGACGGAAAGGCTCTATTACAAAACAGACGCGGGCCACCAGA
>NZ_JBHYUG010000171.1:0-6537 GCF_042749375.1 Streptomyces sp. NPDC059477
GGCGGGGCGCCCCCCACCCCCCCGGCGGCTACCGCGTTTTCGTTCACCTGCTCCGACTTCGCGCGCGCGGGCCCCGCTGTTCGTTTACAGGGGCCCCGCTGTTCGTTTGCGCGGGCCGCTGTACGTGGGCGCGCTCCCGTCGTTCATGGGCGCGCTCCCGCCGTTCGTTCGCGGGTTCGCGCTCCTCGCCCGCGCGCTCCCGCCGTTCGACGGCCCGCTCTCATGGTTCACCGGGCACTGCCGCTGCTCGTCCCTGTAGTCCCGCTGCTCGTCCGCGCGCAACCGCTGCTCGTCCGCGTACGGCCGCAGCTCGTCGACTCCCTACCGCTGTTCGTCCGCGAGCACGCGCTGGTCCTTCGCGTGCTCCCGCGCGGTCGAGCGGAATCGCTCGCGGTACGTCCCCGGAGTGATCCCCAGCAGCCGCCGGAACGCCCGCCGCATGGTCTCCACCGAGCCGAAGCCGCCGGACCGCGCCACCGCGTCGAGCGGGTCGTCGCCGCTCTCCAGCAGCGCCTGCGCCGCCTCCAGCCGGACCCGCTCCACGAACTCCCCGGCCGTCCCTCCGGTCTCGGCCCGGAACAGCCGGGACAGATGCCGCTCGCTGACCCCGGCCGTACGGGACATCGACGCCAGGGTGTGCTCCGCGCGCGGGTCGGCGGTGACCGCGTCCAGGACCCGGCGCAGCACCGAGTCCGGCGGATACTTCGCGCTCTGCCGCGCCGAGAACTGCGACTGCCCACCGGGCCGGGCCATGAACACCACCAGCTGCCGGGCCGCCGCCCGCGCCACGTCCGCACCGAGGTCGCCCTCGACCAGCGACAGCGTGAGATCGATCCCGGCGGTGATCCCGGCCGAGGTGATGAACCGCCCGTCCCGCACGAAGATGGCGTCGCTGTCGACCTCGACTTCCCGGTAGCGGGCCGCGAGATCGGCGGCGAGCCGCCAGTGGGTGGCCGCCCGGCGCCCGTCGAGCAGCCCGGTCGCGGCCAGCGGGAAGGCGCCCGCACAGATCCCGGCGACCGTACGGGCCCCGCCCGCCAGCTGTCGTACCCCCTCTATCAGCGGGGTGTCGGCGACCGCCGCCCACCAGTCGGGGCGGCCGGGCACCATCAGCGTGTCGACGGCGAAGTCGACGTCCTTCAGCGCCAGATCGGGCACCAGCCGTATCCCCGCCGTCCCGGTCACCGGCTCGCCGGTCACGGAGGCGGTGGTGATCCGGTACGCCCCGCCGTGCTCGTTGGCCGCGGCGTACACCTCCAGCGGTCCGGTGACATCGAGGATCTGCACGCCCTCGAAGACGACCATCAGGACCTGGTGGGGCGGTGCCGTGTGCATGCCCCGATCCTCGTGGGAGGGGTGCGGTCGGGGCAAGCGGAACGCTCGTCGCCGGGCCTGCCCGCCGTCCGGTAATTTTGCATGACGTGCATGTTTGCATACCATGCACGCTATGCCGGAGAAGAGTGCCCCAGGGGGCGGCCTGCGGGAGCGGAAGAAGCGGGCCACGCGTGCCGCGCTCGCGGAGGCGGCGGTGCGGCTGGCCGCCGAGCGCGGAGTGGAACATGTCACCGTCGAAGCGATCAGTGCCGCGGCGGGCGTTTCCGTACGCACGTTCTTCAATTACTTCGACACGCGCGACGACGCGTTCGTGGTGATCGACTCGGAGCTGAGCGCCCGGGTGCGCAACGCCGTGCTGCACGCCCCGGCCGGCACCCCGCCGCTCACGGCCGTGCGCGACGCCATCGCGGCCGAACTCGCCGAGGCGGAGCTGCGCCACGAACTGTGGCAGTTGCACGGCCAGGTGCTGCGGGCCGCCCCGCATCTGCTGGTGCGCAGTCTCGGCGCGCACACGGCCGACGAGACCGGGCTCGCGCTGGCCGTCACCGAACGGCTGCGCGGCGGCTGCGCCGAGGTCCCCGAACCGGTCGAGCCCTGCGGGGCGGACCGCTTGGGCCTCGATCTGTATCCGCGGCTGCTGGCCGCGGTCGCGGGCACGGCGGTCCGGGTCGCCGTCGAGCACTGGAGCGCCCGGCCGGAGGAGCGCCGGTTCGCGGACGTGTTCCTGGAGACGTTCGACCAGCTCGCCGCCGGACTCCCGGCCCCGCCCGGCTGAGCACCACCATCACATCGCCACCATCACCATCACCAACGTCACTGTCACCGTCATCATCACCGTGGAAAGAGCTGTCGTGACCGCACCACCAGAGACGCTCCAACCGGCGTCGCCCGCCGCCATGACCCAACGGCAGATACTCCAGGCCATGTCCGGTCTGATGGCCGGTATGTTCGTCGCGATCCTGGCGGGCACCGTCGTGTCGAACGCGCTGCCCCGGATCATCGCCGACCTCGGCGCCAGCCAGTCCTCCTACACCTGGGTCGTCACCTCCGAACTGCTGGCGATGACCGCGACCGTGCCCCTGTGGGGCAAGCTGTCGGACCTGTACAACAAGAAGCTGCTGCTCCAGCTGTCCCTGGCGATGTTCATCGTGGGCTCGCTGCTCGCCGGGTTCTCCCAGGGCGTCGAACTGCTCATCTTCAGCAGGGTCGTGCAGGGCATCGGGGCCGGTGGTCTGACCGCGCTCGCCCAGGTCGTCATGGCCGCCGTCATCCCGCCGCGCGAACTCGGCCGGTACGCGGGGATCTTCGGTGCCGTGTTCGCGGTGGGCACGGTGGCCGGACCGCTGGTCGGCGGGGTGATGGTCGACACCGAGTGGCTGGGCTGGCGCTGGTGCTTCTTCATCGGCGTGCCGTTCGCCCTGCTGGCGATCGCCCTGCTCCAGCGCACGCTGCGGCTGCCGACCGTGCGGCGAAAGGTGCGGATCGACTGGCTCGGCGCGTTCCTGATCGTCGCCGGGGTCTGTGCCCTGCTCATCTGGGTGTCGCTCGCGGGCAACCAGTTCGACTGGGCGTCCTGGCAGACCGCCGCCCTCACCCTCGGCGGTGTCGCGCTGCTGGCGGGCGCGGTGTTCGTGGAGTCGCGCACCCCCGAGCCGGTCATCCCGCTGGACATCTTCCGCAACCGCACGGTGACCCTGACCACCGTGGCCAGCCTGTTCGTCGGTGTCGCCATGTTCGGCGGGACCGTGTTCCTCTCGCAGTACTTCCAGGTCGCCCTCGGCAAGTCACCGACCGTCGCCGGTCTGATGAGCCTGCCGATGATCCTGGGCCTGCTCGTCTCCTCGACCGTCGCCGGTCAGGTGATCAGCCGGACGGGCCGGTGGAAGCGGTATCTGGTCGCCGGGGCGATCATCATGACCGCCGGTCTCGCGCTGCTCGCCACGATCGACGCCGACACCCACTTCGGCCTGCTCAGCCTCTACATGGCGGTCCTGGGGGTCGGGGTCGGCATGCTGATGCAGAACCTGGTGCTGGCCGCCCAGAACGACGTGCCCGCCGCCGAACTGGGCGCGGCCACCTCCGTGCTGTCCTTCTTCCGCAGCATGGGCGGCACCATCGGCACCAGCGTGCTCGGCGCGATCCTCGCCAACCGGGTCGCCGGCGAGATGACCAAGGGCCTTGAGGAGTCCGGCGCCACCGGCGCGGCGGGCTCCCCAGGCGGCGAGTCCTCGCACGTGCCGGACATGACGACACTGCCCGAACCGATGCGCGGGATCGTGGAGCACGCCTACGGAGTGGCCACCGCCGATCTGTTCCTCGTCGCCACGCCCTTCGCGCTGCTCGCGCTGATCGCCGTGGTGTTCCTCAAGGAGAAGCCGCTGAAGACGACCAGCGGCATGGAACGCCTCGCCGAGGAGTCGAAGACACCGGTCGGCTGATCGCGAACAAAGCCGAACAGATCGAATGAGGGGCTGTCCCGCCGCGGCGGGGCAGCCCCTCACCGCAAAACGCTCAACTCCGTTCGATCACTTCCGCCCGCTCACAGCGGCCCGCGGGCTCCGCCCGCTCACCGCCACTCCACCTTGAACACCCACGCATGCTCACCCGCCCGCCGGGCCGCCTCCGGCACGTCGATCACCAGCGATCCGGCGCGGACGGTCCAGTTCAGCGGGCGCGGATAGCCGAGCATGGCCACTCGATCACCGTTCCTGATGGGCACCGGTGCCTCCACGGTGAGCTTGGCGCCGGGTCGGGCGAGCGAGTGGATGTAGAACGCCTCGTTCTGCCGGACCGTGAACCGGAGGTCCTCGCCGAGCTGCGCCATCCGCGACCAGTACGTGGTCCCGTAGATCGCCTCGCCGTTGACCTTCAGCCAGCCCCCGGTCTCGCGCAGCCGGCGTTCCATGATCTCCGGGATGGTGCCGTCCGCGCGGGGCCCGATGTCGAGCAGGAAGTTGCCGTTCTTGGAGACGATGTCGACCAGGCTGTGCACGACCTCCTCGGTGGTCATGTACATCGTGTCGGGCGTGGCCTTGTTGTAGCCGTAGCTGCGTGGATCGAGCCCACGGCTGGCCTCCCACTTGGCGACGACCGTGTTGTCGTAGGTCGTGTACTCGGGTGTGGTGTAGTCGTGGAAGCCGATCCCCGATCGATCGTTCACGGTCACTTCGATCGGCTTGGGGCGGTTCTTGGCGTGATTGAAGTACTCGGCGAGCACATTCACGCTGTCGTTCGCACCGCCGATGTCGCACCACAGCACCTCGGTGTCGTAGCCGTGGATCAGCTCCAGCATCTGCGGGGCCTGGTAGTCCTTCACATAGTCCTTGCCCGCGGTGTAGCCGAGGTACGGCTCGGGCGCGTGGGTGTACGGGTTGCGCGGGGCGTGGCCCATCCACGGGTTGTCGGGGTTGAACCACTCGGGCATCGAGAAGTACAGCCCGCGGTGGAGCTCGGGTGTGTACCGCTTGGACGCGTCGAACAGTTCCTTGATCAGGTCGCGGCGCGGGCCCATCTTCACCGAGCTGCGTTCGGAGACCTTGGTGTCCCACAGGGCGAAGCCCTCGTGGTGCTTGGAGGTCAGCACGTGGTACTGCGCGCCCGCGTCCCGGAACAGTTCGACCCAGGCGCGCGGGTCGAAGCGCTCCGCGCGGAACATCGGGATGAAGTCGTCGTAGGTGAAGTCCTCGCCGTAGGTCTGGCGGTGGTAGGCGTGCACGGCGTTGTCGGGGCGCTGGAGCCACTCCCAGTACCACTCGGCGTACTGCTCGCCGGGCGGTGACCAGGCGGGCACCGAGTAGACGCCCCAGTGGATGAAGATCCCGAACTTGGTGTCCTGGAACCAGTAGGGCGCCTGGTGTCCGGCGAGCGATGCCTCGGTCGGCCGGTAGTCGGGGACGCCGAGGGTCAGGGCCGTGGTCCGCCGGTCGGCCGTCGCGCCCCGGCCGGTGACGCTGACGGTGCCGTCCTGCGGGGTGCCGGGCGCGGTTCCGGTGCGGTTGCGGATGCCGACGCGCACGCGTGCCTGTTCGCCGGGGTCGAGCCGGCTGATCCGGACGGGGCCGACCGTCCGGGCGCCGGGGACCGATACGTTCACGGTCACCTCGTCCGCCGCCAGCACGGCCGTGGTGCCCGCGTTGACCACGGTGGCCTCGACACTCTGCGCGCCTGATCGTTCGATCAGGGAGTTGGTCGTATGCGCGTCGCGGATCGCCAGTGCGCGTCCCTCCGCCGGGGGTTGCAGGGACAGCGCGAAGACGTGCAGGGACGTCCTGCCCTCCTGGGCGGGGTTGGTGGTCGGCAGGGTGAGCGCCACCGCCTCGCGGGAGCTGTCGGTCCAGACCTCCGCGATGCCGATGCCCACACTGTGCTGGTCCTTGCCACCGTCGGGCTGATGGCGGTAGGGCGCCGACACCGGCCCCCCGCCGGCCTGGTACCAGTCGGTGCCGCCGAGCCCGGCGGTGCTGGTCGAGCCGTCGGCGTAGTGGACGGTGAGGGTGCCGGAGGCGTTGCCGTAGCTGCCTGCGGTCAGGAACAGGGCGGACAGATAGCGGCCCTTGGGGAGTTCGATGCGCTGGCCGAGCGCGACAACGTTGTTCTTGGCTCCGGCCTCGGACGACGGGAACAGGAACGGGATGCCGTCGGCCTCGATCGGGCCCGAGGGCAGTTCCTCGCCGGGGAAGGTGTAGCCGGACCCGTCGAAGTCTCCGCCGCGCGCGGCGGCCGTGTCGATGCCGTCGTTGTCGAAGTAGGCGTCCAGGGGGACCGGCACCGGCTCCGGGACGGGCACCCACGCTCCCTGCCCGCGCTCGGTCCCCTCCCCCGGCAGGGCCTCCCCCTGTGCGGCGTGCGCCCCGCTCGCCCCGGCTAGCGGAAGCGCGGCGGCAGCGGCGGTGCCCGCCGCCGCACCCAGCACCGTGCGTCTTGGATACATGGCCATAGCGGCTCCAAGCGGCTCGATTCATCGGATGTCTGAAGAGTGGGTGGAGTTCCTGAGCCTGTCAACGGGGTACGCAAGGACGTAAGTTGAGCAAGTGGTCGGATGTCAGCCAAGCCGCCGAACCGTATACGAACGCCAAGCACAACGACGCCGCGCGCCGCCCGCCCGCGCCGGGCATCGGGCGCCGCGGCCGTGACGACGGACGGCGCCGCCCCGTAAGACGAAGGGGCGCGCGGTTTTGGGTGGGGGTTAGGGGGGCCCCCGGC
>NZ_JBHYUG010000172.1:0-6196 GCF_042749375.1 Streptomyces sp. NPDC059477
CCGGCCGGCCGTTCACCTCGAACCTCCCCTCCCGGTCGCAGCAGACCACCCGGTCCCCCGCCACCCCCACGACCCGTTTCACATAGGCGGCGTCCCCGAAATAGCCGGTGCCGTCGAACACGACGACCTCGCCGCGCCGCGGTTCGGCACCGAAACGGTACGCCAACTTGTTTACGAGAACGCGGTCCCCGACTCTCAATCCGGGTTCCATGGATCCGCTGGGGATTTCGAACGGCCGCACCACGAACGTGTTCAGCAGCAGCAGGAACACCAGGCAGATCAGCAGGGTCAGGCTGATCCGGCCGCCGGGGAGCCAGCGCGCGATGCCGTGCTGATCGCCCTGACTGATCCGCGCCACCCATGCGAAACGCGACCGTCCCTCCGGTCCCTCGGCCTCCGGAGTGGTCCCGGAGTCGGAAGGGCGGGAGGAGCGGTCGCGCTCCATGGGCTGTGCTTCGGTGTCCATCGGGGCCAGATGCTATCCGGCCCCGCCACGAACGCCTCGGCGCGCTCAGTTCTCGCGCTTCTCCTTGATCTTCGCGGCCTTGCCGCGCAGCTCACGCAGGTAGTACAGCTTGGCGCGGCGGACGTCACCCTTGGTGACCAGCTCGATCTTCTCCACGATCGGGGTGTGCACCGGGAAGGTGCGCTCGACGCCGACGGAGAAGGAGACCTTGCGGACCGTGAAGGTCTCGCGCACGCCCGAGCCCTGGCGGCGGATCACGACGCCCTTGAACTGCTGCACACGCGAGCGGTTGCCCTCGATGACGCGGACGTGCACGTTGACCGTGTCGCCCGGACGGAAGGCGGGGACGTCGCTGCGCAGCGACGCGGAGTCGACGGAGTCGAGCAGGTGAGACATTTCGTCTGCTTTCCTCGCTGATGCCACAGGTCATCAACGGAAACTAGGTCTTGGTGAGGAGTGCCGTGCGGATCGGGGCGGGCGTCGTGTCCCCCTGTGGCAGGGGCGCACGCCGGATGGGCGCACAACAGCGGCCTATTGTTCCACGCCCTCGGTCCTGCGCCAAAATCGGCCGGAGCGCTCCCCTTCGGGATCGGGCTCCCAGCCCAGGATGGAGAGCATCTCGCGGTCCTTCTTGTCGAGGGTCCCGGGGTCGCAGCGCTCGATCAGGTCGGGCCGGTGGGCCGTGGTGCGGCGCATCGCCTCGTCGCGCCGCCAGCGGGCGATCTTGCCGTGGTGCCCGCTGAGCAGCACGCCGGGGATGTCCCGGCCGCGCCATTCGGGCGGCTTGGTGTAGACGGGCCCTTCCAGCAGGTTCGCCATGGCGCCGGGCGCGAAGGAGTCGTCCCGGTGCGACTCGGCGTTGCCGAGCACGCCGGGCAGCAGCCGGGCCACGGCCTCGGTCATCACGAGTACGGCCGCTTCCCCGCCGGCGAGCACATAGTCGCCGATGGACACCTCATGGACCGGCATCCGGGTCGCGTACTCCTCCACGACCCGCCGGTCGATGCCCTCGTAGCGGGCCGGGGTGAAGATCAGCCAGGGCCGCTCGGAGAGCGCGACGGCGAGTTCCTGGGTGAAGGGCCGCCCGCTGGGCGTGGGCACGATCAGCGCGGGCGCGTGCGAGCCCGTCTCGTAGCCGTCGGCGAGCACGGAGTCGAGCGCGTCGCCCCAGGGCCCGGTCTTCATCACCATGCCGGGACCACCGCCGTACGGCGTGTCGTCGACGGTGTTGTGGCGGTCGTAGGTCCAGGCCCGCAGATCGTGCACATGGACGTCGAGCTGCCCCCGCGCGCGTGCCTTGCCCACCAGGGAGACGTTCAGCGGGTCGAGGTACTCGGGGAAGATCGTGAGGACGTCGAGGCGCATCAGGACCCGTCCTGACGCTCGCCCGCAGACCCACCCGGCGACCCGCCCGGCGCCCCGCCCGCCGAGTCGCCCGTCGAGTCGCCCGTCGGCTCACCCGGCGACTCCCCCTGCGGCCCGTCCGCCGGCTCCCCCGCAGAGTCCCCGCGCGACCCGCCGTCCGCCGGTTCGTCCCGCGTCGAGGCGATCTCCGCGCGGTCGTCGATCAGCCCCGGCGGCGGGTCGATCACCGCCCGCTGCTCATCGAGGTCGATCTCGGTGACGATCTCCTCGACGAACGGGATCAGCACCTCGCTGCCGTCCGGGCGCTCCACGATGAACAGGTCCTGCGAGGGCAGGTGCGAGATCTCGGTGATCCGGCCGACCTCGGCCCCGTCCGCGGTGACCACGTCCAGGTCGATCAGCTGGTGGTCGTAGTACTCGTCGTCGCCCTCGGGCATTTCCTCCGGGTCGATGTCGGCGATCAGCAGGGTGTTGCGCAGCGCCTCGGCGGCGGTGCGGTCCTGCACGCCCGCGAAGCGCAGCAGCAGCCGGCCGCTGTGCACCCGCCCGGTCTCGATGGTCAGCGGCCCGGTGGCGGCCGGGTCGGTGGCCAGGACGGCACCGGGCGCGAGCCGCAGCTCCGGTTCGTCGGTACGTACCTCCACGGAGACCTCGCCCTTGATGCCATGGGCGCGGCCGATCCGTGCGACTACGAGCTGCACTTTCCTGGATCTCCTGTCACGTTCCTGGACCCCGGCCGTACGCCGTCCGCACGGCTGCCGTATGTCGTCCGTATCTCGTCCGTAGCTCGTGCGTGTTCGTCCGCACGACCGTCCCACGACGACGGGCCGGGGACGGCCAGGCGGCCCTCCCCGGCCCGAGCCGGTGTTTCTTCAGCGTCAGCGAATGACGTCAGCGGACGTGGTCCACGTCGTCAGCGGATGTGGTCCACGTCGACGAGGTCGACCCGGACACCGCGTCCGCCGATGGCGCCCACGACGGTACGCAGAGCGCGTGCGGTGCGGCCATTGCGGCCGATCACCTTGCCGAGGTCGTCGGGGTGCACCCGGACCTCCAGCACCCGCCCGCGGCGCAGGTCACGCGAGGCGACCTGCACATCGTCGGGGTTGTCGACGATGCCCTTCACGAGGTGCTCAAGCGCCTCTTCGAGCATGGTGCTCAGGCCCCGGCCGACTCGGACTCGGCCGCGGCCTCGTCCTTCTTCTCCGCCTTCTTCTTCTGGGTGATCGCCTCACCCTTGCCCTCGTCGTCGCCGCCGAGAGCCTCGAACGACGGACGCGTGGTCTTGGGCTCGGCGACGAGCAGCGGCGCCGGGGCGGGCTCGCCCTTGAACTTCTGCCAGTCGCCGGTCTTGCGGAGGATGGCGAGCACGGGCTCGGTCGGCTGCGCGCCGACACCCAGCCAGTACGCCACGCGCTCGGCGTCGACCTCGATCACCGACGGGTGGTACGTCGGGTGGTACTTGCCGATCTCTTCGATCGCCCGGCCGTCACGGCGGGTGCGGGAGTCGGCGACGACGATGCGGTAGTGAGGCGAACGGATCTTGCCCAGACGCTTCAGCTTGATCTTGACTGCCACGGGAGTGGGTTCTCCTGGATTTGACGTGATTGGGCACGGCGAGAGAGCCGCGTGGGGTTGCGGTACCCGAGTGCCCGATGGACGCGTCAGCCGGAGGAGAGAGGGGTCCTGTGCGACTGTCGAGTACAGCTAGCCATTGTGCCACACGGTGTGGGGCGCTCCGGCCGAGGGTGTGACAGGGCATACCGGACAGGCACCGGGCCCCATCAGGACGGGGCCCGGTGCTCCTGGCCCGCCGTCCCGCTGGGGGCACGGCGCGCGAACGGCTCGGCAGCCGCTCCCCGACATCCACGAGATGCCGGGAAAGCTCAGCTCGCCGCGCCCGCGCCGACCACCTCGGGAATGCGGAACGGCTTCCCGCAGCCGCCGCACATGATGGGCGCCTGGGCGAGGACCGACGGGACGACGCGGACATTGCGCCCGCAGTCGCAGACCGCCTTGACCCGGACACCGCCGCCGGAGGACCCATGGCGGGCCGCCGGACCTCTGAAGGAGCGGGTGGTGTCGGACGCGGTCGCCGCCGTGTGCGCCTTCAGCGCGCGCTGGAGCCGCTCGGTGGTCGAGCGGTACCGGCGCTTGGCCTCGGGATTGAGCGTGACCAGGGAGAAGCCACTGCTGGGATGCGGCTCGTCGGGGTGGTCCAGCCCCAGTTCCTCGGCGATCGCGAGGAATCTGCGGTTGTGGTACCGACCGGCGCGGGAGGTGTCGCGAACGCCGCGCGAGGCGGCGATGCCATGGACTGCCTCATGGAGCAGTCGCTCGAAGGAGAGCTCATGCCCGCAGGCGGACGAGGACTCTCCGATCAGGGACTCGGGCGCGGCTAGATCTGGCAGCTCGGGGTGGTACCGCTGAATGTCGGCCCACGCCTGCGCCAGCTCTGCGGCGAGAACAGGTGGTGTCGTGCTCACGTAATGACAACGAGCCGGGGTTGCGCTGTGTTCCTATTCCGGGGCATCTCAAATAATTTGCACGTACCCGTCAGTTGCCGCTGATGCGTCGCGACGAGGGCGGGTGCGCTGATCTGCGGAGAAGCCTCGCAGTCCGTACCAAGCCGGTGCGTAGGCCGCGCTACGAATCCCCGTGTAGGCGGGGTCACCCCGCCGGGCTCGCTGTGGCCGCCCTCCGCGCAAGGGGCGATTCGGCCGCCTGTCCGGCGCGCGGAACCCGTCCCGGTCGGCGCGCGCGACGCCCCCGACGTTATCGCGCCCGCCGTCCCCGCATGACACCGCCCGCCCGCACGGGCCGGACACGGTACGACGCCTCCCGTACGCCGGTCCCAGGCGCCGCCGACCTTGGCCGGTTCGGCGTCACCCTTCTTCGCGCCGGTGGCGAGCCGCCGGTCCACCCGTGCGCCGACGGCTCTCCACCGGCACGGGCCCCCGCGCGGGCGTCGCGCCGACGCCGTCCATGGCAGTTCCGGCCAGTCCGCGCCAGGGCCGGGTTCCGGCCGGTCGCCGCGCATGTGACGGCGTAGGGGCGTCCCAGGTTTCCGGGACGTGAAATCTCGCCAAGTGGCCGGGCCCGGGGCAAGCAGGGCCCCGTGACCCCTGGACGCGGTCGCGCGCCCGGAGTTACCTGGGATTCGGGAGCAGTGCGGAGCGCACACCACAGGGACCCGCGTCCGGCATGACGAGACCCTCCGCATCCCCGGCTCGACAAGACCGGGAACCCCGCCACGGCACGTCTCCACCCGACCTCCCGCTCGGCCTCTCCACTCGGCCTCTCCACTCACCTCTCCGGAAATGGGCGACAGCGGCAGTTCTCTGCGAAATGGGGCGCACCTAGATGACATCGACGCTCGTGCGACAGCACCCGCCTCTCGCCGGACCGGCGCCGCGCGTGGACCTCGGTGCACGCGCGCGTGACTGGTCCGAGATCCAGGAGCGGATGCTGGTACCGCTCTACGAGGCCGTCTACGAGCGACTGGAGGTGGGCCCCGCCACCCGGCTGCTCGGGCTCGGCTGCGGCAGCGGACTGGCCCTGCTCGTCGCGGTCTCCCGGGGCGCCGCCGTCACGGGCGTCGAGACCTCCTCCCCCGAACGGCTGGCCCTCGCGCGCGAGCGGCTGCTGCCCAAGCCGTGGGGCGCACGCGCGGGCGGTGACGCCCGCCTCCTGGACGGCCCGCCCGAAGCCGACGCCGGGGCGGCGCCGTACGGGCTGGTGACCGCCTTCGAGCCCATCGGCTGCCTGGCGGGCGACACCGAGCGGCTCACGGAGACGCTCCGCGCGGTGGTGCCGCCCGCCCGGCGCGGGACGCCGGTCGTGGTGGCCGGCTGGGGGCCGCCCGAGCGGTGTGCGACGGCCTCGGTGCTGCGGGCGGCCGGGAAGCTCGCCGATCCCCCGCACGGCACCGGCGAGTGGCGCCCCGCGCGCCGCGACGATCTGGAGGAGGCCACCGCGCGGGCGGGACTGCGTCCCGACGGCTCCGGGCGGGTCGCCTGCCCCTTCGGCTACGCCGACCTCACCAGCGCCCGGCGCGGCCTGCTGTCCACCGGCCTGTTCGACCCGGCCGTCGCGGCCACCGGCCAGGAACGGGTCGACAAGGAGTTGACCGAGGCCCTCCACCCGTACCGCCGCCCGGACGGGACGGTGTGGATGCCGAATGTCTTCCGGTATCTGATCGCCCGGGTGCCGTAAGGACACGGGGGTTCAGAGGAAGCTGTACGGCAGGCACGCGCGCGGGTGACGGCAACAGCGACACGCCGAGGCCATGGGAAAAGCACCCCGACACGCCCACCCTTCGGGCATGTACGTCGCCGGGGGCACCCCGCGGGCGAGGGGGGCCCC
>NZ_JBHYUG010000173.1:0-2151 GCF_042749375.1 Streptomyces sp. NPDC059477
CCGTCCACGGTGACGGTGTCGCAGGACGCGGCCGGACGCTGGTTCGTGTCCCTGCTGTGCGAGGACCCCACCGTGAAGCCGCTCCCGCCCACGGACACGGCCGTCGGCATCGACGTCGGACTCGACCACCTGCTGACCCTCTCCACTGGGGAGAAGGTCGCCAACCCCCGGCACGAGCGCCGTGACCGCGTCCGTCTCGCCAGGGCCCAGCGGCAGCTCGCCCGCAAGGCGGCGGGCGACGGGGCGAACCGGGCCAAGGCCCGCCGCAAGGTCGCCAGGGTCCACGCCCGCATCGCCGACCGCAGGCGCGACCATCTCCACAAGCTCACCACCCGGCTCGTTCGTGAGAACCAAACGATCGTGATCGAGGACCTCTCCGTCCGGAACATGGTGAGGAACGCCGGCCTGGCCCGCGCCATCAGCGACGCGGCGTGGTCGGAACTGCGGAGCATGCTGGAGTACAAGGCCCAGTGGTACGGCCGCGAGGTGATCGCGGTCGACCGCTGGTTCCCCTCCTCCAAGCTGTGCTCCGCCTGCGGCAGCCTGCGGGACAGGCTTCCGCTGCACGTCCGTACCTGGACGTGCGGGGGCTGCGGGACGACCCATGACCGGGACGTGAACGCGGCGAACAACATTCTGGCCGTCGGGCTGACGGCGTCTGTCTGTGGAGCCGGTGTAAGACCTCAACGGAGCACTCCGGGCGGGCAGTCGGCGATGAAGCAGAAACACCTACAGCGCGAGCCGTAGGAACCCCCCTCCATCAGGAGGGGGAGGAAGTCAACCAAGAACTCCTCGCTCTGTGACAACGAGAGGATCGTGTTCCCCGGGCCTACGAGGAAGCTGTGGGCCAGGTGAGGAAGTACTGACAACCGTCCGGGTCGTTGCTGAGAAAGTCTCATTGTCGCAGGTCAGCGGGAGGGGCGCAGATCGGCGCAAGGGACGCGGGTCAGCCGGATGGACGCAGCGGGCAGGCCGCCCGGACCGGCACCGGATCACCGAATCCGCTCAAAGCGTCCTGACAGGACCCCCGTCTAGGGTCCGGGACCGTGTATTCCCACCCACCCGGTGGGAATACAGGGAATCGAATACGACGACGACGGACGGACGCCTGCCATGCGCACCTTGATCCTGCTCGCCCTCGCGGGCTTCGGAGCCCAGCTCGTGGACGGCAGTCTCGGCATGGCCTACGGGGTCACCTCGACCACGCTGCTCCTGGCCCTCGGCACCAACCCGGCCGCCGCCTCCGCCACCGTGCACCTGGCCGAGATCGGTACGACGCTGATGTCAGGGGCCTCGCACTGGCGGTTCGGCAATGTGGACTGGAAGGTCGTCGCGCGGATCGGGGTACCGGGGGCGGTCGGCGCGTTCCTCGGGGCGACGGTCCTGTCCCACCTGTCCACCGATGTCGCCGCCCCGCTGATGTCGGTCATCCTGCTGGGCCTCGGCGCCTACGTCCTGACCCGCTTCACCCTGCGCGGCCTCCCGCGCACCCGCCTGGGCGCCCCGCTGCGCCGCCGCTTCCTCACCCCGCTGGGCCTGGTCGCCGGTTTCCTCGACGCGACCGGCGGGGGCGGCTGGGGCCCGGTCGGCACACCCGCGCTGCTGGCCTCCGGCCGGATGGAACCCCGTAAGGTCATCGGCTCGATCGACACCAGCGAATTCCTGGTGGCGGTGGCCGCGAGCCTGGGTTTCCTCTTCTCCCTGGGCTCCCAGGGCATCGACTTCACCTGGGTCGCCGCGTTCCTCATCGGCGGCCTGCTGGCCGCGCCGCTGGCCGCCTGGCTGGTACGGCTGCTGCCGCCCCGCATCCTGGGCTCGGCGGTGGGCGGCGTCATCATCGTCACCAACGCCCGCACCCTCATGAACAGCGACTGGCTCTCCGTCTCCGACACCACGAGGGTCCTGGTCTACATCGCCGCGTACGCCCTGTGGGCCGCCGCCCTGACGTACTCGATCCGGGCGCATCTGCGCGAGCGCGACCTGACCGACCAGGTGGACCCGGAACGGGCCGAGGCGAGCGCCGCCCACTGAGATGACATGCGTGGGGGGCCCGCGGGGGGGGGGGGGGGGGGGGGGGGGGGGGGGGGGGGGTTGGGGGGGGGGGGGGGGGGGGGGGGGGGGGGGGGGGGGGGGGGGGGGGGGGGGGGTACG
>NZ_JBHYUG010000173.1:2157-4258 GCF_042749375.1 Streptomyces sp. NPDC059477
GGGGACCCGGACGGGGCGGGGGCGCGCCCCGCCCACTGAGATCACCGGCGTGCGCCCCGGGCGCCGGTTCGGCCGGTGCCGGGGGCGCATGGTGCTCAGTGAGTGAGCTGGGTGAGGAAGTTTCCCCAGGTGGTGGGGGAGAGGGCCAGGTGCGGGCCGTGCGCGTTCTTGGAGTCACGGACGTGGATGGTCTCCGGGCAGGTGGCGACCTCTACGCAGTCGCCCGATGCACTGCTGCTGTAGCTCGACTTGTGCCAGGAGAGGGCGACCTCCACGCAGTCATCGCCGGATCCGCTGCTGTAGCTGCTCTTGAACCAGGTCAGTTCGCTGGTGCTCATAGTTCTCCTCGCATCCGCTGCAACAGGCTCTTGGAGTCTTTGATGGTGAGAGCCTGTGAGCGCATACTGGCATACCGCATCTCCAGCATGCTGACGATCTTTCGGGAGGAGATGAGCTGCCCGCTTTCCTGCCCCTCACAGTAGGCGAAGCGCTGGTTCTCCGGGGTCTCAGCCAGCCTCATAGGGCCGCCCAGTCCCGCGTGTGTGTCCTGCTCGGTCGGCATGATCTGGATCTGCACGTTGCGCAGTTCGCCGATCTCCAGCACATGGTCGATGAGTCGGCGTGTGACCTCCGGGCCACCCGTGCGGCGCCGGAAGATGCTCTCCTCCAGGATGAACCCGAAGGCGGTGTTCGGCCGCTCATACAGGAGCCGTTGCCGCTTCGCCCGAGCCGTCCACTGCTCCTCGATCTGCTCGTCGTTCAGCGGCGGAGTCTGGCTGCCGAACAGCACCCGCGCGTACTCCTCCGTCTGCAACAGACCTGGAATCATCCTGCTTTCGTACGTGTACAGAGCGATCGCGCGCTCCTCCAGCCGAGCCCACTGCCGGAACCAAGCCGCCAATCCCGGCTGTCGGGCCACGTGCTCCATAGGCTTCCGCAGAGCCCCCGTGTTCCCCGAAGCCTCCTCCGCCCGCTCCACATAGTCAGGATCCGGCATGCGCCGTCCCAACTCGATCGAGGCGACCGTGTGTTTGGAGAAGCCCACCAGCTCGGCGAACTCCTCCCTGCTGAGCCCCGCATGCTCCCGCAGGGCCTGGTGCACCGCGCCGAACGTCCGCATGCTGTCGGAGGAGTTCGGCTCACCACCCTTCTTCCCAGTCGTCCCCGCCGCGTTGCTGTCGCTCACCTTCGGCCACCTCTCGCACACGTCCCCGCTGCACCATGACTCCCAGCATCGTTACGGGACGTGACCGGTACTGTCCAGAGGGTAACCGCGTACGCTCGCGCAGCGTACGCGGATTTGCCCTAGTGAAGTGGGCCACAGCGGCCGACATTTAAGTCATGGCCACTCCCCTTTCTCCCCAGCAACAAGCCACCGTACGCGTGTTCACCGAGCGTTTGCCCGCAACACCGCGTTGCGCCAGGCTGGCGCGCTTCCTCGCCCGGACCCGGCTCGACATCTGGGGCATCCCCCACGGCTCCGACGTATCCGAGAGAGTCGCCCTCGTCGTCGCCGAACTCGCGGCGAACGCCGTGACGCACGGGCGGGTGCCCGGGCGGGACTTCGAGCTGCGGCTGTCGGTGGTGACCGGCAGTGTGCGGATCGAGGTGACCGACACGAGGAGCGAGTCCCGTCCGCCGGGGCCGGGGGAGGTCGGCGCCCCGGGTGAGCTGGACGAGTCGGGGCGCGGGCTGATGCTCGTGGCGGCGGTCGCGGACCGGTGGGAGGTGCTGGACCGGCAGCCCGGGAAAACGGTCAGGGCCGAGGTCGATGTGCCTGGGTGGCTGAAGCTGTTCGGGACGATGCAGCCGCGTAGGGTCGGCGACCGTGAAGAGACGCGAGAGCAAGAAACTGTCCGCCAAGCTGGACCGGGCGGCGAGGACGGGTGACACGAGGACGGCGACCGCTCTGCTGCGCTCCGGCGCCGACGGTACGGCCGCGTTGTACACGGCCTCGGTGCAGGACGAGTTGGCGGCCGTCCGCGTCCTGCTGACCGCCGGGGGCCCCCCCCCAGTGGCGGAAACACGGGAGGGGGGCCCCCGCGCCCCCCGCGGGGGGGCGGGGGGCGGGGGGCCCCCCCACCCACATAGCCCCCAACCC
>NZ_JBHYUG010000173.1:4268-5641 GCF_042749375.1 Streptomyces sp. NPDC059477
GGGGGGGGGCTGGCGGGGGAGTGTGCGGGGGCGGGGGGCCCGCGCGCCGGCGCGCGCGCGCCCCGCGCCCCCCCTCGCGCCCCCTCGGGGGGGCGCGCCCCCCCACGGCACCCCGCTGTGCGCGGCGGCCTGCTGGGGCCACACCGACGTCGTACGCGAACTCCTCGCGCACGGCGCCGATCCCGGCCTCAGGGAGGAGCGGGGGAGCGGCCGTACGCCTCTGGAGTGGGCGCTGGCGGGCCCGTACCCGGAGACGGTCGCGCTGCTGAGTGCGGCGCTGGAGCCGTCAGTCCCGCTGGACGCCCAGCGTCAGTGAGGCGGCGAAGCCGTTGCCGACGGGCGTCAGGGTGAGCAGTCCGGAGGTCGGGCCGCCGCCGTCGTAGAAACCGTCCTCCTCCAGTGGCGTACGGCTGCCCGTGTTGGCCGCGTACGCGGGGAGGGCGGCGACCTCGCGGGTGAGGTCCTCGGGGAAGAAGAGCTGGCCGGTGTGGAGTTCCTGGCCGCCCTCGAAGGAGTCGTCGTCGGTGAGCTGGACGTCGGTGTGCACCTTGATGTGGATGTGCACACAGCGGTCGCCGTACCAGCCAGGGAAGACGGTCGTGAACCGTGCGGCGCCCTCGGCGTCCGTCCGCAGGCCGCCGCGCAGGAAGCGGCCGTTGTCCGGGCCGTCGTGGCCGTTGTTGCCGACGAAGCCCGAGTACTCGCCCAGCGCGTCGCAGTGCCACAGCTCCACCAGGGCGTCGGGCAGCGGGACGCAGGAGTCCGCGTCCACGACCGTCAGAGCGACCGTGAGGGGGACACCGGGCCTGTCCTCGCCGATGTCCGCCCGGACCAGCGCGCCTTCCAGGTGGTACGGGCCCTCCGTCATCTCCCGGGTGAGGGTGCAGACGGCGGGCGAGGCCGAGTCCGGGGTCCCGGCCGGGGTGGGCTGAGTCGTGGGGCCGGTCGGGGGCGTGGCCTGCGCTCCGCCACCGCCGTCCGACGTGCAACCGGCCATCACCAGCGCCGCCGCCGTCGTACCCGTGGCGATCAGCACCGAGCGGCGGGTGAGTGGGGATGTCCCCGGTGTTCCCGAGATGTCTGCCATGACCATAGGACCGTAGCGGAACAAACTGTCGGCAACCTGTCGGGTGCTAGCCCGTGTTGGGCCACCCGGCCGGGTTGGGCCAGCCCGCCGCCGGGGCCGGGGAGAGGCCGTTCGTGCCGCGCACCTGGGCCGCGGTGAGCCCTCCGTGGGCGGGGACGCCGGGCGGGGTGAGCCCCGCCCCGTTCGTCGAGCCGACCAGCCGGTCCACCGCGCCCGGGGGGGGGGCGGGAAGCGTGAGCGGCGGCCCCCCGGGCGCACGGGGGGTCCCGGCCCCCCGCCCCCGGGG
>NZ_JBHYUG010000174.1:0-1670 GCF_042749375.1 Streptomyces sp. NPDC059477
ACGATAAGCGGATTTGCCTACTTATCAGCCTAACTGCTTGGACGTGCACAACCAATCGCACGCTTCTTCTATCCTTCTGCGTCCCTCCATTGCTCAAACGATAAAGAGGTGGTACAGGAATATCAACCTGTTGTCCATCGCCTACGCCTGTCGGCCTCGGCTTAGGTCCTGACTAACCCTGAGCGGACGAGCCTTCCTCAGGAAACCTTAGGCATTCGGTGGACGGGATTCTCACCCGTCTTTCGCTACTCATACCGGCATTCTCACTTCTAAGCACTCCACCAGTCCTTCCGGTCTGACTTCACTGTCCTTAGAACGCTCCCCTACCACTGATACCATTGGTATCAATCCGCAGCTTCGGTGGTGTATTTAGCCCCGGTACATTTTCGGCGCAGAGTCACTCGACTAGTGAGCTATTACGCACTCTTTAAATGGTGGCTGCTTCTAAGCCAACATCCTAGTTGTCTAAGCAACTCCACATCCTTTTCCACTTAATACACACTTTGGGACCTTAGCTGGCGGTCTGGGCTGTTTCCCTTTTGACTACGGATCTTATCACTCGCAGTCTGACTCCTAAGGATAAGTCATTGGCATTCGGAGTTTGACTGAATTCGGTAATCCGATGAGGACCCCTAGTCCAATCAGTGCTCTACCTCCAAGACTCTTACACTTAAGGCTAGCCCTAAAGCTATTTCGGGGAGAACCAGCTATCTCCAGGTTCGATTGGAATTTCTCCGCTACCCACACCTCATCCCCGCACTTTTCAACGTGCGTGGGTTCGGGCCTCCATTCAGTGTTACCTGAACTTCACCCTGGACATGGGTAGATCACCTGGTTTCGGGTCTACGACCACGTACTAAACGCCCTATTCAGACTCGCTTTCGCTGCGGCTCCGCCTCTTCAGCTTAACCTCGCACGGGATCGTAACTCGCCGGTTCATTCTACAAAAGGCACGCCATCACCCGTTAACGGGCTCTGACTATTTGTAGGCACACGGTTTCAGGATCTCTTTCACTCCCCTTCCGGGGTGCTTTTCACCTTTCCCTCACGGTACTGGTTCACTATCGATCACTAGGGAGTATTTAGCCTTGGGAGATGGTCCTCCCAGATTCCGACGGAATTTCACGTGTTCCGCCGTACTCAGGATACATTCAAGAGAGAACGAAGTTTCGACTACGGGGTTGTTACCCTCTACGACGGACCTTTCCAGGTCGCTTCGTCTACCTCGTTCCTTTGTAACTCCGTATAGAATGTCCTACAACCCCAAGAGGCAAGCCTCTTGGTTTGGGCTATGTTCCGTTTCGCTCGCCGCTACTCAGGAAATCGCATTTGCTTTCTCTTCCTCCAGGTACTTAGATGTTTCAGTTCCCTGGGTCTGTCTTCCTTACCCTATGTATTCAGATAAGGATACCATACCATTACGTATGGTGGGTTTCCCCATTCGGAAATCTTCGGATCAAAGCTTACTTACAGCTCCCCGAAGCATATCGGCGTTAGTCCCGTCCTTCATCGACTCCTAGTGTCAAGGCATCCACCGTGCGCCCTTTCTAACTTAACCAAACTAAAAATTAAAAAATATGAGCTACACTGTTATCTAGTTTTCAAAGAACATACATTTATATATGAGAGATAGTTCTCTCAAAACTGAACAAAACGAAACACGGAAACTT
>NZ_JBHYUG010000174.1:4270-5460 GCF_042749375.1 Streptomyces sp. NPDC059477
ATAGCTACCCAGCTATGCCCTTGGCAGAACAACTGGTACACCAGCGGTGCGTCCATCCCGGTCCTCTCGTACTAAGGACAGCTCCTCTCAAATTTCCTACGCCCACGACGGATAGGGACCGAACTGTCTCACGACGTTCTGAACCCAGCTCGCGTACCGCTTTAATGGGCGAACAGCCCAACCCTTGGGACCGACTACAGCCCCAGGATGCGATGAGCCGACATCGAGGTGCCAAACCTCCCCGTCGATGTGGACTCTTGGGGGAGATAAGCCTGTTATCCCCGGGGTAGCTTTTATCCGTTGAGCGATGGCCCTTCCATGCGGAACCACCGGATCACTAAGCCCGACTTTCGTCCCTGCTCGACTTGTAGGTCTCGCAGTCAAGCTCCCTTATGCCTTTGCACTCTACGAATGATTTCCAACCATTCTGAGGGAACCTTTGGGCGCCTCCGTTACACTTTAGGAGGCGACCGCCCCAGTCAAACTGCCCACCTGACACTGTCTCCCGGGTCGATAAGACCCGTAGGTTAGAATTTCAATACAGTCAGGGCGGTATCCCACCAGCGCCTCCACCGAAGCTAGCGCTCCGGTTTCAATGGCTCCCGCCTATCCTGTACAAACTGTACCAAAATTCAATATCAGGCTACAGTAAAGCTCCACGGGGTCTTTCCGTCCTGTCGCGGGTAACCTGCATCTTCACAGGTACTATAATTTCACCGAGTCTCTGGTTGAGACAGTGCCCAAATCGTTACACCTTTCGTGCGGGTCGGAACTTACCCGACAAGGAATTTCGCTACCTTAGGACCGTTATAGTTACGGCCGCCGTTTACTGGGGCTTCAGTTCAGAGCTTCGCTTACGCTAACCCCTCTCCTTAACCTTCCAGCACCGGGCAGGTGTCACCCCCTATACTTCGCCTTACGGCTTCGCAGAGAGCTGTGTTTTTGCTAAACAGTCGCTTGGGCCTATTCACTGCGGCTTTCCGTTAAGAAAGCACCCCTTCTCCCGAAGTTACGGGGTCATTTTGCCGAGTTCCTTAACCAGAGTTCTCTCGCACACCTTAGGATTCTCTCCTCGCCTACCTGTGTCGGTTTGCGGTACAGGCACCTTTTATCTCGCTAGAAGCTTTTCTTGGCAGCGGGGAATCAAAGACTTCGCTCCATAAGGAGCTTCCCCATCACAGCTCAGCCTT
>NZ_JBHYUG010000175.1:0-5352 GCF_042749375.1 Streptomyces sp. NPDC059477
ACCAACCCCCCCGCCCCCCCCCCCGCCCCCGCGCCCGGGGGGGCCCTGGGAATCCCGGGTGCCGGCACCCACCTCTGGGGCGCGGGGAACTGCGCGATCAACCACGACGGACCGGCACCCGTACCCGCGCAGCTCGGGGCCCTGGGAATCCCGGGTGCCGGCACCCACCTCTGGGGCGCGGGGAACTGCGCGATCAACCACAACGAACCCGCACCCGTACCCGCTAAGTTCCGGGCCCTGGGAATCCCGGGTGGCATCCAGGCTCAGGGGCGCGGGGAACTGCGCAAACAACCACGACGAACCCGCACCCGCACAGACTCAGCAGCACCGAAACCCCTCCCGAGGATCCCCCTCCCGCCGATCCATCCGCGTCCGTTCGAAGTCCCGCCGGGACGGCACCTCCGCCTCGGGGTCGCCCTTGCGCAGATGCGCGCAGTAGCGGTCGTACGCCGACTCGTCGGTCAGCTCCCGCAGAAACCAGCGCACGCCCGCCAGGACCCGGCGGCACCACCCCCTCCGCACCCCCCGCGCCTCAAGACCCCGCCCCACTGCCGACCGCATCCCGCGTCGCCTCCTCCCTCTCCCGCTCGGTCGGGAACAGACCGTCCGGGGCGACGATCCTCGACTCGACGTACGGCGCCTCACTGAGCGTGGACAGGGCCGGACGCCGGACATGGCGGACGCAGACGCGGGCCGCGTCCACGAGGACCACGATGATCAGCAGGGCCAGCACGGCCGTGAGGACCCCGTCGACCGTGGAGTTGGTGACGACGGTCCGCATGTCGTCCATCGTCCTGGCCGGCGCCAGGACCGTACCCTCGTCGATGGCGTCCTGGAAGATCCGGCGCTGCTCGAAGAATCCGACCCTCGGGTCGGAGGAGAACACCTTCTGATAGCTGGCCGTCAGCGTCACCGTCACGTCCCAGATCAGCGGGACGCCCGTCACCCAGGCCCACTTGAGGCGCCCGGACTTGACCAGCAGGGTGGTGCAGACGGCGAGGGCGACGGCGGCGAGCAACTGGTTGGCGATGCCGAAGATCGGGAAGAGCTGGTTGATGCCGCCGAGCGGTTCATGGACGCCCACCCACAGGAAGTACCCCCACAGGCCGCACACGAGCGCGCTGGTGAGGATCAGCCCCGGCTTCCAGCTGATGTTCCTGAACGGCTTGTACACGTTCCCCAGCATGTCCTGGAGCATGAACCGGCCCACGCGCGTACCGGCGTCCAGCGCGGTCAGAATGAACAGCGCCTCGAACATGATGGCGAAGTGGTACCAGAAGGCGCGCAGGCCGCCGCCGGTGACCTGCGAGAAGATCTCCGAGACACCGACCGCGAGGGTGGGCGCCCCGCCGGTGCGGGAGAGGAGGGAGGACTCCTCGACGTTCTTGGCCGCCCGGGCGAGGTCCTCGGGCGAGATCGAGTAGCCCCAGCCCGTCACCACCTGCGACGCGCTCTCCACCGTCGTCCCGATGACCCCGGCGGGCGCGTTCATCGCGAAGTACAGTCCCGGGTCGATGATGCTGGCCGCGATCAGCGCCATCACGGCGACGGACGACTCCATCAGCATGGAGCCGTACCCGATCATCCGGACCTGCGTCTCCTTCTGGATCATCTTGGGCGTGGTGCCGCTGGAGATCAGCGCGTGGAACCCGGACAGGGCGCCGCAGGCGATGGTGATGAACACGAACGGGAAGAGCGAGCCCGCGAAGACCGGCCCGTCGCCGTTCGCGGCGAAGGGGGTGACCGCGTCCATCCGCAGCGTCGGCAGGGCGATGACGACCCCGAGCGCGAGCAGCGCGATCGTGCCGATCTTCATGAAGGTGGAGAGGTAGTCGCGGGGCGCGAGCAGCATCCACACGGGCAGGATCGACGCGATGAACCCGTACGCCACCAGCCAGATCACCAGCGTGGCCGGTTCGAGGGTGAAGGTGTCCGCCCAGGACGACTCGGCCACCCAGCGGCCCGAGACCAGCGCGAGCAGGAGCAGGGCCACGCCGATCAGTGACACCTCGACCACCCGGCCGGGCCGCAGGACCCGCAGATAGAAGCCCATCAGCAGGGCGATCGGGATCGTCATGCCGATGGAGAAGGTGCCCCACGGGGACTCGGCGAGGGCGTTGACGACGACCAGCGCCAGCACACCCAGCAGGATGATCATGATGGCGAACGCGGCGAGCAGCGCGGCGGCCCCGCCGAACGGGCCGATCTCCTCGCGTGCCATCTGCCCGAGCGAACGCCCGTCGCGGCGGGTGGAGAAGAACAGCACCACCATGTCCTGGACCGCGCCCGCGAGGATCACCCCGACGATGATCCAGATGGTGCCCGGCAGATAGCCCATCTGCGCGGCGAGCACGGGACCCACCAGCGGCCCGGCACCGGCGATGGCCGCGAAGTGATGGCCGAGCAGCACCCGCCGGTCGGTGGGGTGGAAGTCGACCCCGTTGTCCAGCCGTTCGGCCGGGGTGGCCCGGGTCCGGTCGACCTTGAGGACCTTGTACGCGATGAACTTGGAGTAGAAGCGGTAGGCGATCGCGTACGAGCCGAGGGCCGCCGCGATCATCCAGGCGGCGGAGATCTCCTCACCGCGGGACAGCGCGAGCACCGTCCAGCCGGCCCCGGCGACCAGTGCGACCAGGGTCCAGATGGCGATGGTTCTGGCGGGTGCGGGGTGTGCTCTGCGCACGGGTCGTCCTCCCGTCGTCTGCGATGACGGGAGGACGGTACGGCAGCGAGATGATCCGCGCTACGCCATGAACACCGGTGCCGCGTAAGGGGATTGTGTAAAGCGGACGTACCGCGTACGGTCCTACGCCTCCGGCCGCTTCAGTCGGGCGACGAACTTGTACCGGTCCCCGCGGTAGACCGACCGCACCCATTCCACCGGCTTGCCGTCGCGGTCGAGGGAGTGGCGGGACAGCATCAGCATCGGCAGCCCCACGTCGGTGCCGAGCAGGCCGGCTTCGCGCGGGGTGGCCAGGGAGGTCTCGATGGTCTCCTCGGCCTCGGCGAGATGGACGTCGTACACCTCCGCGAGGGCGGTGTAGAGAGAGGTGTATTTGACCAGGCTCCGGCGCAGCGCGGGGAAGCGTTTGGCGGACAGGTGGGTGGTCTCTATGGCCATCGGCTCACCGTTGGCCATGCGCAGCCGCTCGATGCGCAGCACCCGGCCGCCCGGACTGATGTCCAGCAGCCCGGCGAGCCGGTCATCGGCGGTGATGTAGCCGATGTCCAGCAGCTGGGAGGTGGGTTCGAGTCCCTGCGCGCGCATGTCCTCGGTGTACGAGGTGAGTTGCAGCGCCTGGGAGACCTTCGGCTTGGCGACGAACGTGCCCTTGCCCTGGATCCGTTCGAGCCGCCCCTCGACCACCAGCTCCTGGAGCGCCTGGCGGACGGTGGTGCGCGAGGTGTCGAACTCGGCGGCCAGCGTGCGCTCGGGCGGCACCGGGGTGCCGGGCGCCTGCGTCTCCGTCATGTCGAGCAAATGCTTCTTCAGGCGGTAGTACTTGGGCACGCGCGCGGTACGGACGGTCGCCCCACCCTCGTTCTCCGCACTGCTGACGTCGGTGGTCATGCTCTGCCTTCCCGGCTCCGGGTGCCGAAGCGACCGGCACCCGCCGGACGCGGCTCACATCGTGGCACGGCTTTGTACGCGCGTGGCCACTCCCGGTTGCCTCTGTCGCCTCCGGATGGTCCGCCGCACGTCCGTGATCTCCTCTGTATACCTTCGTGACCCCGGTTGGTCTAGTCCATCACACCATGATGACGCAGGTGGTATGCCCGAAGTGGTACGTCCGATACGTGCCTTGCGCAATGAAAGTTCCCTGCATATCTCGGTGTCATCACGGACGCGGGGAGGGCGCTTAACCACCCTTGACAGGCCAATTGGTCTGAGCCAAGCTCCCGGTACTGGTCTACACCATTGGTCCAGGTCCCGGCCCCATTGACGGTACGCACGGCGTTTCGACTGAGCACCGCGGGGAGGCAGGGGGGTTTGTGGCATCCCTGAGGAGGGTGGCGTGAAGCGCAAGCTGATATCCGCGATCGGTGTCGCGGCGATGATGGTTTCCATCGCGGCGTGCGGAGGGGACAGCGGGGACGACAGTGGCGGGGACACGAGCGCTGACGGGTTCGCGGGGCAGACGCTGACCGTCTGGGTGATGGACGGTTCCTCGCCCGACGACTGGCAGGCGGAGGTGGCCGCGGCCTTCGAGAAGGAGACCGGGGCGAAGGTCGAGTTCGAGGTCCAGCAGTGGAACGGCATCCAGCAGAAGCTGACCACCGCGCTGTCCGAGGAGAACCCGCCGGACGTCTTCGAGATCGGTAACACCCAGACGCCGGCCTACGCCAAGACCGGCGGTCTGGCCGACCTCAGTGACCTGAAGGAGGAGATCGGCGCCGACTGGACCGAGGCGCTGAACGCATCCTCCATCTACGACGGTACGCAGTACGCGGCTCCCTGGTACTTCGCCAACCGGGTCGTCCTCTACAACAAGCAGGTCTGGGAAGAGGCCGGCATCACGGAGACGCCGACCACCCGCGACCAGTTCTACGCGGACCTGGAGACCATCGGCGAGAAGACCGACGCCGAGCCGATCTACCTGCCCGGCCAGAACTGGTACTACTTCGTCGGCCTGGTCGTCGGCGAGGGCGGCGAGCTGGTCAAGCAGGACGGCGACAAGTGGGTCTCCAACCTCGACTCTCCCGAGGTCGCCGCCGCCGCGGAGACGTACAAGAAGTTCCAGGCCCTGTCCGAGGCCCCCAAGGACAAGGACGAGGCCACCCCGCAGCAGGGTGAGGTCTTCGCCGAGGGCAACGTCGGTGCCTTCATCGGCATGGGCTGGGAAGCCGGCATCGCGATCGAGGCCAACCCCGAGATCGAGGAGCAGATCGGCTACTTCACCATCCCGGGTCCGACCGCCGAGCAGCCCGAGGGCGTCTTCCTCGGTGGCTCCAACCTCGCGGTGGCCCAGGGCAGCGAGCAGCAGGATCTCGCCAAGGAGTTCCTGAAGATCACGCTGTCGGACGAGTTCGAGGGCAAGCTCGCCGCGACCAACGGAGTCATCCCGAACAAGGAGTCGCTCCAGTCCAACCTGTCCGGTAACGCCGCCGCCGAGGCCGCCGCCCCGGCCGCCGCGTTCGGTGGCACCACCCCGCTGATCGCGGAGTGGGCCGCGGTCGAGAACGCGCCGAACCCGATCAAGACCTACCTGACCGCCGTGCTCAACGGCAAGACCCCGGCCGAAGCCGCCGCGCAGGTCGAGGAAGAGTTCAACAAGCGTCTGTCGCAGGAGTAGCGGCACCAGCGCTCTGCGCTCATGCCGGGGCGGGGACGGCCCTCGGGCCGTCCCCGCC
>NZ_JBHYUG010000176.1:0-5299 GCF_042749375.1 Streptomyces sp. NPDC059477
GCCCCCCGGGGGCGCGCCCGCCCCCCCGGGGGGCGGGGGGGGGGGGGGGGGCCCCCCCCCCCGCCCCCCCCCGGGGGGGGGGGCGCCCCCCCCCACCCCCCCACCCCCCCCCCCCACCGCCACCCCCGACCGCGGCAACCTCACCGTGGGCGCCGCCAAAGCAGGCGCCCTGCTCGACCGCCAGCTCACCCTCGCCCGCACCCGCGCCCACTCCACCGCCCTCCAGGCCCTCGGCAGCAGCCGCTTCCACGCCGTCGCCGACAAGGTCGCCGTCCTGGCCAGCGAGGTCCCCCTCACCCCCACCGCCCCCGCCACGGACCTCCGCCAGTCCGCCTTCGCCGCCCAGGAACGCCTCACGGACGCCATCGCCGCCCTCCCCCTGGTCACCGCCGGCCACCCCTACAACGCCGAGGCCCTCATCCACGGCCTCTCCCCCGACCCCTCCCCCCACCCCCAGGACGCCCCCTGGCACCAGGTCCGCCTCCTGCTGCGCCTGCACCGCTACGCCCTGGAGGTGCTGCACGGCACCACCGGCACCCCCGTGGACGTCCGCCTCCTGGAGTCCGGCCGGGCGCTCAACCGGCACCGCGACGCCTCCGAGGCCGCCGCGGCAGCCGCACAGGCGGCGCGCACCCCGCGCATCGCCCCGGCGACGGCGTACGCCCTCGGTGTGCTGCACGCCGATCAGCGTCACGAGGTCGAGGCGGCCCGGTTCGCGTTCCAGCAGGCGTGGCAGAAGGAAACCGTACGAACACCCTGATTCCATAAGAACAGCCCGATCCGGTACGAACACCGGTACTCGCGAGGACGGTGAGCTGGAGAGTGACCACCCTGCACGACACCCCGGTCCTGGCGGCCGGCTGCGTCCTGTGGCGCCGCTCGCCGTCCGACGGCGAGCTGCGCGTCTGCCTCGTCCATCGCCCGAAATACGATGACTGGTCGCATCCGAAGGGCAAGCTGAAGCCCGGCGAGGACGCCCTGACCGGCGCCCTGCGGGAGGTGGCGGAGGAGACCGGGTACACGGCCGCGCCCGGCACCGAGCTGACCACCCTGCGCTATCTCGTGGCCGGCCGCCCCAAGGAGGTCCGCTACTGGGCGGCCGAGGCGGTCACCGGCGCCTTCGTCCCCAACCGCGAGGTCGACCGGATCCTGTGGCTCACCCCGGCCGAGGCCCGCACCCGCCTGACCCAGCCCCGCGACGCGGACCTGGTGGACGACGTCGTACGGGCCCTGGAACGCGCCTAGGTCTCCGGATCACGAGCGGCCGGCCATGGGCGATTCAGCCGTCCCCGCGATGCGATTGCGCGTCCGTCCGGGCCAGGCTGCGCGCCCGGCGCGCGGGGCTGCGCCAGCCGCAGCTGCACCGGGCCACGCAGAACGGGCCCTGCTCGACCATGCTGATGCTGTGTTCCGGATCGTCCTGGGGGGCGACGGACCGGTCCTGGGGGGTCACGTCGTCCACCGTACCGAGGCGGGGCCAAGAGTGCGCAGGGCGGGCGTCATGACGGCGTCAGGCCCCTTGTGCGCCCCGGCGCACGGTCCCCCCGGGAGCGCGCGGGCGTGACGGCCTCCGCCTGCCCGTCGTTAACGGGAACGACCGGAACGACACGGCGAGGTCCGGCGGACGGCTGGGGGCAGCGGGATGGAGCGGCGGCAGCGGCAGGGCAGGGCGGGCGGGACGGTCGTCGCGGGACTCATGGCCGGTGTCTGCCTGGCCGCCACGGGCTGCGCGGGCGAGCGCCCCGCCGCCGACGATCCCCGCCCCGCCGCCGACCCCGTCCCGGTGCTGCACAAGGCGGCCGACACCTTGCTCGCCGCTGGCAGCTCCAAGGCCCGTACGTCGATGGAGATGGCCACCGGCGGCACCCGCGTCACCATCCGGGGCGAGGGCGTCTACGACTACACCCGCCAGCTCGGCGAGCTGCGGGTCCGGCTGCCCGAGGACCCGGCGGGCAACGACGGGCGCCGCCCGATCACCGAACTCCTCGCGCCGGGCGCCCTCTTCATGAAGAACCGGGGCGCCGGCGTGCCCGCCGACAAATGGGTCCGGGTCGAGACGGCGACCCTGTCCGACGGCAATCTCGTCACCGGCGGCGCCACCGACCCGTTCGCCGCCGCCGAGGTGCTGCGCGGGACGCGTACGGCGTCCTACGTCGGCCGGACCGAGGTCGAGGGCACGGCGGTACGGCACTACCGGGGCACCGCCGATCTGGCGCTGGCCGCGCAGGGCGCCTCCGAGGGCGGGCGGGACGCGCTGCACGCGGCGGCGAAAGGGTTCGCCACCCCCGAGGTGCCGTTCGAGGTGTTCCTCGACGACGCCGGGCGCATCCGCAAGGTCGAGCACCGCTTCAGCTTCGCGGGCGGACACGCCACGGGCACGGTCGCGGTCTCCTCGACGACGGTGCTGTACGACTTCGGCACCCCCGTCGACGTACGCCTGCCGAAGAGCGCGGACATCTACGCGGGCAAGATCGCCGAGGAATAGGGTCCGGACGGGCCGGGCCCTTTAGCGCACGCACGCGCCGGGCGTAAGGGGCGCATAGGGGCGCAAGAACTAGCCCTTCCGTGCCATGCGCGTTGTGTAGACCTGTCCCTACTCTAGGAAGTCGGTGACGGCAGAGACGAGGTGACGCACGTGGCTCCGGTCGGCGGTACGGCAGTTCAGGACCACGTGGCACTCGCCGAGATCGAGCTGTGCGGGGAGCTGATCATCGCCGCGTCGGCGGCGCACGAGGACCGGCTCAGCCTGGAGAGCATCGACGAGGTGCTGCGCGTGGCGGAGGAGCGGGGCGCACAGGGCGACTGAGCCCGCGCGCCGACGAGCCCCTGCGGGCACCGGCTGAGCCCTCGCGGGCGCCCCTGGCACAGCGAGACGGGCGGTCGCTCGCGCGCACCGCCCGCCATTTTCAGCCACACGCCGATCTCAGGACGCTCGGGACATACAGGTCACGTCCACGTCCCTCACATCTCGCCGATCGCTCAGGTCCGCAGCAGCCGGCCGATCGCCTTCGTCGCCTCCTCGACCTTCGCGTCGATCTCGTCGCCGCCCTTGACGGCCGCGTCGGCCACACAGTGGCGCAGGTGCTCCTCCAGCAGTTGCAGCGCGAAGGACTGCAACGCCTTGGTCGAGGCCGAGACCTGGGTGAGTATGTCGATGCAGTAGACGTCCTCGTCGACCATCCGTTGCAGGCCGCGGATCTGGCCCTCGATCCGGCGCAGCCGCTTGAGGTGTTCGTCCTTCTGTTTGTGGTAGCCGTGCACCCCGCGGTCATGGTCAGTGACCGTGACCGCCGCGTCCGCCACGTCCTCCGTGACGGGGACGGAGGGCGCTCCCGCGCCGGCCTCTGTGGTCGTCATCGCGTCCTCCCACTCCAGACACATACCCCTACTGGGTATATGGTACCGAATTCTCCTGGGTATAGGTGCCTTGGCCAACGCCGTACGGAACACCGCACAGCAGGGCCGGTCCTACCCCTTGTAGCGCCCCCGTGAAGACAAGTCTGCTTTATGGGCGACACTGGGGGACGGCCCATTAGCCGTGGCCGGATGATGCGCCTAGCATCACCCTGACCGAAACCGAAGCACATAGAGGACCCCACGTGCGCTTTCGTCTGACCCCCAGGGAGACGAGCTTCTACGACATGTTCGCCGCCTCTGCGGACAACATCGTCACGGGCTCGAAACTCCTGATGGAACTGCTCGGGGCGGACGCGTCTGCCCGGGCCGAGATCGCGGAGCGCATGCGGGCAGCCGAACACGCCGGTGACGATGCCACACACGCGATCTTCCACCAACTGAACTCCTCGTTCATCACGCCCTTCGACCGCGAGGACATCTATTCCCTCGCGTCTTCCCTCGACGACATCATGGACTTCATGGAGGAGGCAGTCGACCTCGTCGTCCTCTACAACGTCGAGGAACTGCCGAAGGGTGTCGAGCAGCAGATCGAGGTGCTGGCACGGGCCGCGGAACTGACCGCCGAGGCGATGCCCCATCTGCGCACGATGGAAAACCTCACCGAATACTGGATCGAGGTCAACCGCCTGGAGAACCAGGCCGACCAGATCCACCGGAAGCTTCTCGCCCATCTCTTCAACGGCAAGTACGACGCCATCGAGGTGCTCAAGCTGAAGCAGATCGTGGACGTGCTGGAAGAGGCGGCCGACGCCTTCGAGCACGTGGCGAACACGGTGGAGACCATCGCGGTCAAGGAGTCCTGAACCCGGCCATGGACACCTTTGCCCTGGTCGTGACCATCCTGGTCGCGCTGTTCTTCACCTATACCAATGGCTTCCACGACTCGGCGAACGCCATCGCCACCTCCGTCTCCACCCGGGCGCTGACCCCCAAGGCCGCGCTGCTGATGGCTGCGGTGATGAACCTGGCCGGCGCGTTCCTGGGCAGCGGTATCGCCAAGACCGTCTCCGAGGGCCTGATCGAGACGCCCGAGGGCTCCACGGGCATGGGCATCCTGTTCGCCGCGCTGCTCGGCGCGATCACCTGGAACCTGATCACCTGGTATTACGGCCTGCCCTCGTCCTCCTCCCACGCCCTGTTCGGCGGTCTGGTGGGCGCGGCGCTCGCGGGCGGGACGCGGGTGTACTGGAACGGGGTGGTCGACAAGATCATCATCCCGATGTTCATCTCGCCGCTGGTGGGGCTGCTCGTCGGTTATCTGGTGATGACGGCGATCATGTGGATATTCCGGCACGCCAATCCGCACAAGGCCAAGCGCGGTTTCCGGATCGCCCAGACCGTCTCGGCCGCCGCGATGGCTCTCGGTCATGGCCTCCAGGACGCCCAGAAGACGATGGGCATCGTGGTGATGGCCCTGGTCATCGCCGATGTCGAGAACCAGGGCGATCCGATTCCGCTCTGGGTGAAGATCGTCTGCGCGGTGATGCTCTCGCTGGGTACGTACGCCGGTGGCTGGCGGATCATGCGCACGCTGGGCCGGAAGATCATCGAACTCGATCCGCCGCAGGGATTCGCCGCCGAGACGACGGGCGCGGCGATCATGTTCACCACGGCGTTCATCTTCAAGGCGCCGATTTCCACGACGCATGTGATCACGTCGGCGATCATGGGCGTCGGCGCGACAAAGCGGGTGAACGCGGTGCGGTGGGGTGTCGCCAAGAACATTGTGCTGGGCTGGTTCATCACGATGCCGGCCGCCGCGCTGGTCGCTGCCGCGAGCTTCGGGATTGTAAAACTGGCGTTTTTGTAGGGGTGGTTGCACGAGTCTCCTACGCGCGGCTTCCGTCGTGGTTGCTCGCGCAGTTCCCCGCGCCCCTAAAAG
>NZ_JBHYUG010000177.1:0-5247 GCF_042749375.1 Streptomyces sp. NPDC059477
CCAGGGGTGGTCCGGCGAGCACTGCAACGCGAAGTCCAGGGCGACTTCCAGGCCCAGTCCCCTGGCCGTGTCCACGAACCGGGCGAAGTCCTCCAGCGTGCCCAGCCTCGGATGCACGGCGTCGTGCCCGCCCTCCGGCGACCCGATCGCCCACGGCACCCCGACATCCTCCGGCCCCGGCGACAGGGTGTTGTTGGGACCCTTGCGGAAGGTGGTGCCGATGGGGTGGATCGGCGGAAGGTATACGACGTCGAAGCCCATCGCCGCGATGGCGGGCAGCCTGCGCGCGGCCGTGCGGAACGTGCCGTGCGGTTCGTCGGCCGTCCCTTCCGAGCGCGGGAAGAACTCGTACCAGGACCCGAACAGCGCCCGCTCCCGCTCGACCAGCAGCGGCAACGGCTCCGACGCGGTCACCAACTCCCGCAGCGGATACCGGGCGAGCACCGCCTCCACCTTCGGAGTCAGCGCCCTGGCCAGCCGGGCCGAGGCGGGCCGGGACTCGTCGCGCAGGGACGCGGCGGCGTCCCGTACGGCGGTGCGGGCCGGGCCTCGCGGGACGGCGGCTGCGGCCTGTTCGTACAGGTGGGCGCCCTCCTCCAGGACCAGGTCGGTGTCGATGCCCGCCGGGATCTTGATCCGTGCGTGCCGGCGCCAGGTGGCGAGGGGGTCGCTCCACGCCTCGACGGTGTACGTCCAGCGGCCGGGGAGTCCGGCGGCGACGGTGGCGCCCCAGCGGTCGGTGCCCGGGGCCAGTTCCCGCATCGGCGTCCAGGGGCCGGGGCGGCCGTCGGGGTCACGCAGGACCACATTGGCGGCGACGGCGTCATGGCCCTCGCGGAAGACGGTCGCCGAGACCTCGAACGACTCGCCGGTGACGGCCTTCGCGGGGCGCCGGCCCTGCTGGACGCAGGGGCGGATGTCGAGGATGGGGATGCGGCCGAGGGTGGTGGGTGGGGTGGGCGGGGCGTTGGTCCGGGGGCCGGTCTGGGTGCTGGGTTGAGGGCTGGGCTGGGGGCTGGGCGTCGAAGGGGGCGACGTGTGGTGCGTGCGGGGCATCACCGCTCCTGTCCGCGTCAACGAGGGTGGGCCGATGGATGGAAATGGATGGAAATGGCTGGGGAGGGATGGAGGGGGAGAGGTCGGCACAAGGTGCCTGCGGGGCGTTCCCGCAGGAGGCTTCCCACCGGGGACGGGTGGGCAATCCGGCACTCTGTTAACTACTCACGCGTACGCCCGCGCACGCGATCGGCCCTGTTCACGCGGGGCGGGGGCCGGTGATGACGGGTCGCCGTCATGGGGTGGTCGCCCTCACTGGTGGGCCGCTGTCCCGGGTGGGCCGCCGTCACGGATGGGTCACCCGCGACAACGTGTCCGGCGAGCCGGGCCCCTCCCGGACACCTTGCCCGAAACCGCCCCGGCAACCAAGGCACTCGTGACCGAACAGGGCGCGGCCTTCCGGTGAACGGACTGAATGAACTGAACGGACTGAACGGCCTGAGCGGACTGAACGGTCTGAATGGACCGAATGGACCGAATGGACCGAATGGACCGAACGGGCAGCTACGGCGCCGCCGCCCCGGTCGCGCGCGGTGCCGCCATCGACGTACCGGAGGAAGTCGTCCGGCAGGCGCAGCCGCCCGGCCCGCGTCCGTGCCCTCGTCGTGGTCCGTGGTGCCCCTCCTCGGCTGGTCGTGGTTCCCCTGGTTCCCCTCCGCGACTACCTGGGCAGCCTCTCGTGCGTGCCGAAGCGCCACAAGGTGGCCTAGGTGCCCGGAATCGGCCATACCGGCCAGAGAGGCAGGTGAGAGGTTGTGGCGACGTTCGGGCGGTCCCGCTGCCCGTGTGGGTGAACCGGAGCCCGTCCGGTGTGCGCGGACGCAGCCGTTCAGGCCGAATTACGGGGTCCGGGGGCGGAGTCCCCGGCAAGGTCAACTGCAACGCCGGTACCTTTTCAACCGACGCCAACCCAATTGACCGGAGTCATCCAGCGAAGCGCCGAGGTGGAATGTGAAGGCGATCCGTCGATTCACTGTCCGACCCGTTCTCCCCGAACCTCTCCAGCCGCTCAGTGACCTGGCGCGAAATCTGCGCTGGTCCTGGCACCCCGAGACCCGGGAGCTGTTCCAGTCCGTCGACCCGGGGCGCTGGGCGTCCTCGGACGGCGATCCGATAAGGCTGCTCGGCAGTGTGCCGCCCGCCCGGCTCGCGGAGCTGGCCGCCGACCAGGGGTTCCTCGACCGGCTCGGCAGCGTCGCCGACGACCTGCGCGGGTACGTCGGCGGTGACCGCTGGTACCAGGCCCAGTCGGCGGACCTGCCCGCCGCCGTCGCCTACTTCTCACCCGAGTTCGGCATCACGGCCGCGCTGCCGCAGTACTCGGGCGGCCTCGGCATCCTCGCCGGGGACCATCTCAAGGCGGCCAGCGACCTCGGCGTACCGCTGATCGGGGTCGGGCTGCTCTACCGGCACGGCTACTTCCGCCAGAGTCTGTCCCGGGACGGCTGGCAGCAGGAGCACTATCCGGTGCTCGACCCGCACGAACTGCCGCTGGTCCAGCTGAGCGAGCCCGACGGCACGCCCGCTCAGGTCCTGCTCGCGCTGCCCGGCGCCCGCTTTCTGCGCGCCCGGATCTGGCTGGCGCAGGTCGGCCGGATCCCGCTGCTGCTGCTGGACTCCGACGTCGAGGAGAACGACCTCGGCGAACGCGGGGTGACCGACCGGCTGTACGGCGGCGGCAGCGAACACCGGCTCCTCCAGGAGATGCTGCTGGGCATAGGAGGGGTCCGGGCGGTCCGTACGTACTGCCGGCTGACCGGCCATGCCGAACCGGAGGTGTTCCACACCAACGAGGGACACGCCGGGTTCCTCGGCCTGGAGCGGATCAACGAGCTGTGCGAGACCGGGCTCGACTTCGACGCGGCGCTGGAGACGGTCCGCGCCGGGACCGTGTTCACGACCCACACCCCCGTCCCGGCCGGCATCGACCGCTTCGACCGGGAGCTGATCGGCCGGCACTTCGGGCCCGCCGCCGAGCTGCCCCGTATCGAGGTGGAACGGATTCTGCGGCTCGGCCGGGAGAACTACCCGGGTGGCGAACCCCATCTCTTCAACATGGCGGCGATGGGCCTGCGGCTCGCCCAGCGGGCCAACGGGGTGTCGCTGCTGCACGGGCAGGTCAGCCGGGGCATGTTCGCGGGGCTGTGGCCGGGATTCGACGCCGAGGAGGTGCCGATCACGTCCGTGACCAACGGGGTGCACGCGCCGACCTGGGTCGCCCCCGAGGTGCTGCGCCTCCAGGACCGGTCGGCGGGGGAGGGCCCTGGCGGCGACGAGCGCTGGGACGCCGCCGCGGGACTGCCCGACCCGGAGCTGTGGGAGCTGCGCCGGACGCTGCGCGGGCATCTGGTGGAGGAGGTACGGGAGCGGCTGCGGGCGTCCTGGCGGCAGCGCGGGGCGGGCACGGCCGAGCTGGGCTGGATCGACTCGGTGCTCGACCCGTCCGTGCTGACCATCGGATTCGCGCGGCGCGTCCCCTCGTACAAGCGGCTGACGCTGATGCTGCGGGACCGGGAGCGGCTGACCGAGCTGTTGCTGCACCCGGAGCGGCCGGTGCAGATCGTGGTGGCGGGCAAGGCGCATCCGGCGGACGACGGCGGCAAGCGGCTGATCCAGGAGCTGGTCCGGTTCGCGGACGACGCGCGCGTCCGCCACCGGATCGTGTTCCTGCCCGACTACGGCATGGCGATGGCGCAGAAGCTCTACCCGGGCTGTGACATCTGGCTGAACAACCCGCTGCGCCCGCTGGAGGCGTGCGGCACCTCCGGGATGAAGGCGGCGCTCAACGGCTGTCTCAATCTGTCGGTGCTGGACGGCTGGTGGGACGAATGGTTCGACCCCCACTTCGGCTGGGCCATCCCGACCGCCGACGGGGCGGCCATGGACATCGACCGGCGTGACGACATCGAGGCGGCGGCGCTGTACGACCTGCTGGAGCAGCGGATCACGCCCCGCTTCTACGAGCGGGGGCAGCAGGGGCTGCCCGACCGGTGGATCGAGATGGTCCGCCGCACCCTGACCCAGCTCGGCCCGAAGGTGCTGGCCGGGCGGATGGTCCGGGAGTACGTGGAGCGTCTGTACGCCCCGGCCGCCCGCGCCCACCGCTCGCTGGAGGCGGACGCCGCGCGTGAACTCGCCCGGTGGAAGACGCGGGTGCGGGGCGCCTGGCCGGCGGTGACCGTCGACCATGTGGAGACCTCGGCGGCCATCGAGACCGCCGAACTCGGCACGACGGTCTCGCTGCGGGTCCGGGTGGCGCTGGGCGACCTCGCCCCCGAGGACGTGGAGGTGCAGGCGGTGTCCGGCCGGGTCGACTCCGGGGATCGCATCGCCGACGCGTCGACCGCCCCGCTGAAGCCGGTCGCCGGCCCCGACACCGAGGGCCGCTGGTCCTACGAGGGTCCCCTCGCCCTCGACCGCACGGGTCCCTTCGGCTACACGGTCCGCATCCTCCCGGCCCACCGCCTGCTGGCGTCGACCGCGGAGCTGGGGTTGCTGGCGGTGGCGTCCGACGGGGTGGGGGAGGAGGCGGGGGTTCTGTTGCGGTAGGGGCGGGCCCCTGTGCCGTGGTGATCCGCGGCCGAGCGGGCTCGTGCGCGCGGTTCCCCGCGCCCCTGGAGGGGGATGCGGGGGACTGCGCGACCGGTCGGCGTCACCCCGGGTCCAGGTGCGCGCACAGCCGGCGCAGAGCCACCCCCGCCCGGCGGGCATACGCGTGCTGAAGCCCACGCGTCGCGGCGCCGCCCGCCTTCGCGTACCACTTGGCCGGACGGCTGAACGCGCTGACGGTCAGCCAGACCGTGCCGTCCCCCGTGCGCTCCACCACGAACGCCTCCTCGCCGCACTCCGGGTGCCCGGCGAGCGTGCCGTAGGCCCAGCCCGAGCGGCGGTACTCCTCGACCGTCCACACCACCCGGCACGGCGCCTTTATCAGACCGGCGAGGGTGACGGTGACATCGACGTCCGGCGCGGCCCGCTCGGCACCGGCGTCGATGCCGACGCCCATCGCGCGGTGCAGCTCCCACCCCCCGACCGCGTCGGCGGCCCGCCGGAACACGGTGTGCCCCTCGCCGATGCGGGTACGGACATGCAGCCGGTGGAAGCCGGGCGGGCAGAAGCCGGGGTCGCGGGTGGCGCCGACATCCTTGTAGGTGAAGGACATGGGTCAAGCGTAGGGCGGCACCCATGGCC
>NZ_JBHYUG010000178.1:0-5008 GCF_042749375.1 Streptomyces sp. NPDC059477
GCCCGCCCCCCCCCACGAGGGCGCCTACGTCACCCCGCTGGTGCGCAAGCTCGCCGCCGAGAACGGCGTCGACCTGGGCGCCGTCCGGGGTACCGGCGTCGGCGGGCGGATCCGTAAGCAGGACGTGCTGACCGCCGCCGAGGCGGCGAAGGCTCCGGTGGCCGCTCCGGCACCGGCCGCCGCCCCCGCCGCCGCTGCCGCGCCGGTGGCCCGCAAGAGCGCGCCCGTCCTGGAGGTCTCGCCGCTGCGCGGCCAGACCGTCAAGATGCCGCGCATCCGCAAGCTCATCGGCGACAACATGGTCAAGGCGCTGCGCGAGCAGGCGCAGCTGTCCTCGGTCGTCGAGGTCGATGTCACCCGGCTGATGCGGCTGCGGGCGCAGGCCAAGGACTCCTTCGCCGCGCGCGAGGGCGTCAAGCTCTCCCCGATGCCGTTCTTCGTCAAGGCGGCGGCCCAGGCGCTGAAGGCCCACTCGGTCATCAACGCCCGGATCAACGAGGGCGAGGGGACCATCACCTACTTCGACACCGAGAACCTCGGTATCGCGGTGGACTCCGAGAAGGGCCTGATGACCCCGGTCATCAGGAACGCCGGTGATCTCAACATCGCCGGTATCGCCAAGGCCACGGCCGACCTGGCGGGCAAGGTCCGCAGCAACAAGATCACGCCGGACGAGCTGGTGGGCGCGACCTTCACGATCAGCAACACCGGATCGCGGGGCGCGCTGTTCGACACGATCATCGTGCCGCCGGGCCAGGTCGCCATCCTCGGCATCGGCGCCACGGTCAAGCGCCCCGCCGTCATCGAGACGGAGGAGGGCACGGTCATCGGCGTCCGCGACATGACGTTCCTGACCCTGTCCTACGACCACCGCCTGGTCGACGGCGCCGACGCGGCCCGCTACCTGACAGCGGTGAAGGCCATCCTGGAAGCAGCCGAGTTCGAGGTCGAACTGGGCCTGTAACTGTTCTGCGGTACGCGAGATGCCCTCACCTGGGACTTCCCGGGCGAGGGCATCTCCTTTTAGGGGCGCGGGGCTGTATCGATATGCGGCTCCGCCGCGTGGGCGCGACGCGACCAACCACACACCACCCGCACCCGCCCCACATCGGAACCACTCACCCCCTTGGACCCACAAGCCCCGTGTAAGTCTCATCTCACCTGCACCAAAGCACCCCCACCTGCCAGCCCAGGGGACCGCTCCCGCCGTATTGTCTAAACGTCAAACGTTAAGGAGCTCTCATGACCGCGCCCGTCATCCACTCGCTGCGCGAACAGATCCGCGAGCACATCCTCGAAGGGATCATCAGCGGACGCTGGCAGCCGGGCGAGCGGATCGTGGAGCGACGGATCGCCACGGAACTGGAGGTCAGCCAGACCCCGGTCCGCGAGGCGCTGCGCGAGCTGGAGTCACTGCGGCTGATCGAGTCCGCGCCGAACAAGGGCGTGCGGGTGCGCAATCTGACCGCCGTCGACCTGGAGGAGAGCTACCCGGTCCGGGCCGGTCTGGAGGCCATCGCGGCGGAGCTGGCGGCCGGACGGCTGGCCGACGACTGCACGGCCCTGGAACCGCATGTCACGGCCCTCTACGAGGCCGACCGGAAGTCCGACGGCACCGCCCAGGTCCGGCACACCGTCGGCTTCCACCGCGAGCTGGTCCGCGCGGCCGGGAACTCGGTGCTGCTGCACACCTGGGAGGGGCTCGGCATCGAGGTCTTCACGGCGCTGTCCATCCGCTGGCTGGGCACGGTCCAGCAGTCGTACGCCGAGGAGCACGAGGACCTGGTGCAGGCGTTCCGGCGCCGGGACCCGAGGATCGCGGAGCTGGTGAAGGCGCACGTCCTGGGCTGCGCCCCGCGCCACGAACCCTGAGCCCAGCCCCAGGCCCAGGCCCACCCCAGGCCCACCCCGGAGCCCCGCCCCCGGCCCAGCCCTGAGCCCCGCCCTGAGCGATCGTTCGCTCACACGCACCCCGACCTGCGAAAACCCCTCGAAAACGCGGCACCGCGTGCCTGTTCGAATGACACCCCGTGCCCACTTTCTCGTAATCAAGAAGTTTTCTCCCTCAACCCTTTGATCGATCATCGATCAGCGGGTTACAGTCGCCGACGGGCCTCTGCCGGAGTCGCACCAACGACTCCGTACCGAAGGCACCACGCCCTGTCCTGCCAAAGACCTAGGGCAACCCGAACCCTTGCCGATGAGGGAACCCCCTTCGACCGAGGAAGGCGGCGACATGACCGACCCCTACGCCATCCAGCCGAGCGCGCTCGACCAGCTCCCCGACCGGGACCCGGAGGAGACCGCCGAGTGGCGGGCTTCACTGGACGCCGTCGCCAAGGCTGCCGGCCCGCACCGTGCCGCGTATCTGATGCGCCGCACCCTGGAGCGCGCGGAGGGCGCCGGCGTCGCACTGCCGAAACTCCTGGAGACGGACTACGTCAACACCATCCCCACCGCCGCCGAGCCGTCCGTGCCCGGCGACGAGGCGATGGAGTCCCGGATCACCGCCTGGAACCGCTGGAACGCGGCGGCGATGGTGACCCGGGGCAGCAAACACGGCGTCGGCGGCCACATCGCCACCTTCGCCTCGGCGGCCTGGCTCTACGAGACGGGCTTCAACCACTTCTTCAAGGGCAAGGAAGGCGACGGCTCCGGCGACCAGCTCTACATCCAGGGCCACGCCTCCCCCGGCATCTACGCCCGCGCCTTCCTGGACGGCCGCCTCAGCGAGGCGCACCTGGACCACTTCCGCCAGGAAGCGGGCGGTAACGGCCTGCCCTCCTACCCGCACCCGCGACGGCTGCCCTGGCTGTGGGAGTTCCCGACGGTGAGCATGGGCCTGGGCCCGCTCTCCGCGATCTACCAGGCGCGCTTCAACCGCTATCTCACCCACCGCGGCATCAAGGACGTCTCGTCCTCGCACGTATGGGCCTTCCTCGGCGACGGCGAGATGGACGAGCCGGAGTCCACCGCCGCCCTCGCGCTGGCCGCGCGGGAGGAGCTGGACAACCTCACCTTCGTCATCAACTGCAACCTCCAGCGGCTCGACGGCCCGGTGCGCGCCAACTTCAAGATCGTGCAGGAGCTGGAGGCCCAGTTCCGCGGCGCCGGCTGGAATGTCATCAAGTCGATGTGGGGCACGGCCTGGGACGAGCTGTTCGCGCTCGACACCACGGGCGCGCTGGTGCGACGGCTGCGCGAGGTGCCCGACGCCCAGGTGCAGACGTACCAGACGCGGGACGCGGCCTACATCCGGCAGGACTTCTTCGGGAAGGACCCGGCGCTCGCCGAGCTGGCGAAGCTGCTGAGCGACGACAAGATCCTGGAGTGCTTCCACCTCTCGCGCGGCGGTCACGAGGCCCGCAAGGTGTACGCGGCGTACCGCGCGGCCGTCGCGCACAAGGGCGCCCCGACGGTGATCCTGGCGCAGACGGTCAAGGGCCACACCCTCGGTCCGGGCTTCGCGTCGAAGAACGCCAACCACCAGATGAAGAAACTGACGGTGGACGAGTTCAAGGCGATGCGCGATCTGCTGGAGCTGCCGATCGCGGACAGCGCCTTCGCCGACGGCCAGGTGCCCTACGGCCACCCGGGCGCCGACTCCCCCGAGGTGCGCTACCTCCAGGAGCGCCGCGCGGCCCTCGGCGGCCCGGCCCCGGCCCGCCGCACCCATGCGCTGGCGCCGCTGCCCGCCCCCGCCGAGAAGGCGTTCGCGTCCTTCGACAAGGGCTCGGGCACCCAGAACGTGGCGACGACCATGGCGTTCGTCCGCCTCGTCAAGGACCTGGTCCGCGACAAGGAGACCGGCCGGCGCTGGGTGCCGATCGTCCCCGACGAGGCCCGCACCTTCGGCATGGAGTCGCTCTTCCCGTCCCTCGGCATCTACTCCCCCAAGGGCCAGACGTACGAGCCGGTCGACCGCGACCAGCTCATGTACTACAAGGAGGCCAAGAACGGCCAGATCCTCAACGAGGGGATCACCGAGGCCGGTTCGATGGCCGACTTCATCGCCGCGTCGACCGCGTACGCCACGCACGGCGAGCCGATGATCCCGTTCTACATCTTCTACTCGATGTTCGGCTGGCAGCGCACGGCCGACCAGATGTGGCAGCTCGGCGACCAGCTCGGCCGCGGCTTCCTGGTCGGCGCCACGGCCGGCCGCACGACCCTGACCGGCGAGGGCCTCCAGCACGCCGACGGCCACTCCCCGGTGATCGCCGCGACCAACCCGGCGGCGCTGTCGTACGACCCCGCGTTCGCCTACGAGATCGCGGTCATCGTCCGGGAGGGTCTGCGCCGGATGTACGGCGAGGCGGCGCCCGGCGAGGACTCGGACGTCTTCTACTACCTGACGGTCTACAACGAGCCGATGCCGCAGCCCGCGAAGCCCTCCGGGGCGGCCGTGGACGAGGGCATCGTCAAGGGCCTGTACCGCTTCAACACGGCGGAGTCGGCGGGCCTGTCCCCTGCGGCGAACGCGGCCCGCATCCAGCTGCTGGGCTCCGGTACGGCGATCCACTGGGCGCTGAAGGCACAGCGGCTGCTCGCCGAGGAGTGGGGCGTGGCGGCCGACGTGTGGTCGGCGACGTCCTGGACCGAGCTGCGCCGGGACGCGCTGGAGGCGGACGCGGCACTGCTGCGCGGTGAGGAGCGGGTGCCGTACGTCCGCCAGGCGCTCCAGGGCGCCGAGGGTCCGGTGCTGGCCGTCTCCGACTACATGCGCCAGGTTCCCGACCAGATCGCGCAGTGGATCGAGCAGGACTACACCTCGCTGGGCGCGGACGGCTTCGGTCTCTCCGACACCCGTGACGCGGCCCGCCGCCACTTCGGCGTCGACGCGGAGTCGATCGTCGTCGCGGCGCTGGCCCAGCTGGCGCGGCGGGGCGAGGTGTCTGCGACGGCTGTGAAGGAAGCCCGGGCGCGGTACGGGTTGTAGTTCGGCCGCGGGTGCGTCGTGGCTGGTCGCGCAGTTCCCCGCGCCCCTAAAGGCAGGCTCGCTGCGGCC
>NZ_JBHYUG010000179.1:0-4957 GCF_042749375.1 Streptomyces sp. NPDC059477
CGTCATGTACGGCGGCCGGATCGTCGGCGTCGTCCCGGCGACCACCGACCGGGCGACCCTCGGCCTGATGATGGCCGGCATCCGGCCCGACACCGTGGAGCAAGCAGCGTGAACGCCTCGACAGCCAACCCGTTCCAGCGGTCCGTGCGGTACCTGACCGGCTGGGCCGGACGTTCCAGGATCAACGCGGCCCTGGTCTCCGTCGCCTCCGTGCTGGCCGGACTGCTGGTCGGCGCCGTCCTGATCGCCGCCACCGACCCCGACGTCCAGAAGTCGGCCTCCTACTTCTTCGGCCGCCCCTCGGACTTCTTCCACTACGTCGGCTCCTCGGTCGGGGGCGCCTACTCCACGCTCTTCCAGGGCTCCGTCTACAACTTCCGGGCCACCGGCTTCGCCGCCGGAATACGCCCTCTGACCGAGACGCTCACCTTCGCCGCGCCGCTCACCGTCGCCGGGCTCGGCGTGGCCGTCGCCTTCCGGGCGGGGATGTTCAACATCGGCGGCCGGGGCCAGATACTCTTCGGCGCCGCGGCCTCCGGCTGGGTCGGCTTCGCCTTCCACCTCCCGCCGGGCCTCCACCTCATCGTCGCCCTCGTCGCGGGCATGGCGGCCGGAGCGCTGTGGGGCGCCCTGTCCGGCGGGCTCAAGGCACTGACGGGCGCGCATGAAGTGATCACGACGATCATGCTGAACTTCGTCGCGTTCTATCTCGTGTCGTACCTGCTCAAGACCCCCGGAGCACTTCAGGCACCGGGATCGAACAATCCCGAGACGCCCGACATGCTGCCGACGGCCCTGCTCCCGCGGCTCTTCGGTGACCAGTACAGCATCAACGCCGGTTTCCTGATCGCCCTCCTGGCCACCCTGGCCGTGTGGATCGTCCTGGAGCGGTCGACGGCCGGGTTCAGATTCCGTGTCGTGGGTGAGAACCCGAACGCCGCACGGGTCGCGGGAATCCGCGTCGAGCGCACCTACGTCTGGGTGATGGCACTCTCGGGCGCCCTGGTGGGCCTGGCCGGCGTCATCCAGGTCCTCGGAAACGTCCGGACCGGCTTCGGCTCGGGCATCGACGCCGGTATCGGCTTCGACGCCATCACCGTCGCCCTTCTCGGGCGGTCCCGGGCCGGGGGCGTTCTCGCGGCGGGCATCCTCTTCGGCGCCCTCAAGGCCGGCGGTCTGTCCATGCAGGCCGTCAACGGCATCGACGTCAACATCTCCGCCGTCGTACAGGCCATGATCGTGCTGCTCATCGCCGCGCCGCCGCTCGTCCGGAAGCTGTTCCGCATCCCGAAGCCGACCGCAGAAGCCACCCTCCAAGGAGCCCGGTCATGACAGCGCTCGACCGTACCCTGACCAACGCTCCCGTACCCCGGACCAGCGTGGCGAGCGCCCGGGCGTGGCTGTCGTCCCGACGGCGCACGGTGGAGATGGGGCTGCTCACCGCACTCGTACTGATCATCACGGGCCTTGTCGGCGGCGAGAAGAGCGTCCATCTCATCCTCGCCGACGGCACGGAGTGGTTCGGCCTGCCCTCGCTCACCATCGATCCGCGGACCAGCGGGATCGCGGTCGCCGCGCTGCTGCTGGGGTGGCTCGCCCTCGACGGCGTGCGCGGACGCTCCGGACACGCCCTGCCGACGTGGACCGCCGTGCCGCTGATCACGGTCGCGATGGGCTGGATGGTCATCGCCCTGGCCGGCGGAGCCGACCTCCCCCTGGTCGGTGTCCTCCAGGGAGCCGTCGCCCTCAGCGTGCCGCTGATCTTCGGGGCGCTCAGCGGCGTCACCTCCGAACGCGCCGGGGTGGTCAACGTCGCCATCGAGGGACAGCTCCTGGCGGGCGCGTTCACCTCCGCCGCCGTCGGATTGCTGACGGGCAGCCCGTTCGCGGGGCTGATCGCCGCGGGAGTCGCCGGCGCCGCCGTCTCCTCGGTGCTGGCCTTTCTCTCCACCCGCCATCTGGTGGACCAGGTCATCGTCGGAGTGGTCCTGAACGTCCTCGTCACCGGGCTGACGAGCTTCCTCTTCGCTCAGGGAGTGGGAGCGTCGGGCACGGCGAGCCCGCCGCGCCTCACACCCATCGATGTGCCACTGCTCTCGGGCATTCCCGTCGTGGGCCCGGTCCTCTTCCATCAGACCGTCATCGTCTACATCATGTACGCGACCGTCGCCCTCATCTGGTTCGCGCTCTTCCGCACCCGGTGGGGCCTGCGGGTGCGTTCCGTGGGCGAGTACCCGCAGGCCGCCGACAGCGTCGGCATCAATGTGCTCAGGCTCCGTATCCGTACCGTTCTGCTCGCCGGAGCGATAGCCGGGGTGGGCGGGGCGTACTTCACTCTCGGCTCCGTCGGCGGGTTCAGCAAGGAGATCACAGCCGGCGCGGGCTATATCGCCCTCGCCGCCGTCATCTTCGGACGCTGGGATCCGATCAAGGCCACTCTCGCCGCGCTGTTCTTCGGCCTTGCGAACAGCGTCCAGAGCAACCTGGCGATCATCGGGTCCCCCATACCGAGCGAGGTTCTGCTGATGTCCCCCTACGTCCTGACCCTGCTCGCCGTCTCAGGACTGGTAGCGGCCGGCCGGCCGCCCAGGGCGGCCGGAAAACCCTTCGTCCGCTAGCGAGACGACCACCCGCACCTACCCAGAACTACCGGACAAGGAAAAAGCGCCCATGATTTCCCAGCGATGTGTCGTCATCACAGGAGCAGGCTCGGGCATCGGGGAAGCCTGCGCCGAAGCCTTCTGCGCCCAGGGCGACCATGTCGTCGTCACGGACATCGATCCGGACAAGGTCTCCCGAGTCGTCGAACGCCTCCGCGAGACCGGCACGGCCTGCGGCACAGTGCTCGATGTATCGGACGCCGGGCAGGTCGAACGCTTCTTCAGCGACTTCGCGGACACGCACGGCCGTCTCGACGTCCTGGTGAACAGCGCCGCGAGCTTCCTCGCCCGCGGGGTCGAGGCCACCCCCCAGGAGTGGGACTCGATCCTGGGCGTCAACGTTCGTGGGCTGGCCGTCATGGTCCAGCACGCGCACCCCCTGCTGGCCCGCACGGACGGAGCGGCGGTGGTGAACATGTCCAGCATCTCCGGCCACGTCGCCCAGGCGGGGCGCTGGACGTACAACAGCACCAAGGGAGCGATCCTGTCCCTCACGCGGTGCATGGCCCTGGATCTCGCTTCGGACGGAATCAGGGTCAACTCGGTCAGCCCGGGGTGGATCTGGACCCCCGCGGTTGCCGGGGCCGTGGACAACGACCGTGAAGGATGGGAACCGACATGGGGTCCCTACCACATGCTGCGCAGGCTGGGTGAGGCTTCGGAGGTCGCTTCGGCCGTGGTGTTCCTCGCGTCGTCCGGCGCCGGCTTCATCACCGGTACCGATCTGCCCGTCGACGGCGGATACCTGGCCATGGGTCCCGAGGGGCTCGGCCCCGGAGACACCAGCCATGTGGCCGGAGCGAAGTAGACCAACGCCACCTGTCCCGCCGGCACTCCGGCCACACCCCCCGTTGGAGCTGAAGAACACGGCTGCCCACCACACCCCCAAGCGACCCCCCGCCGCCGACCGTGTCTACGCGCACGTCAAGCAGGGCGTTCTCGAACGCCGCTACGAAGGCGGATCACTCCTCACGGAGGGCGCCTTGGCCGAGGCTGTCGGAGTGTCGCGCACCCCCGTGCGGGAAGCACTGCTGCGGCTGGAGGCCGAGGGGTTCATCCGGCTCTACCCGAAGAAGGGCGCTCTGGTTCCGCCCGTCTCCGCCCAGGAGATCGCCGACGTGAGGGAAACCCGGCAGCTGATCGAGGAGCACACGGCCCGCCGGGCCGCCGTACGCGGCTCACCGGTGCTGCTGGAACGGCTGGCGACGCTGCTCGATCAGCAGAAGGCACAGGCCGCCGACGGCGACCTGGCCGCCGCTGTCGTCACACAGCGGCGCTTCCACACCGAGATCGTGCGCGACGGTGGCAACCAGATCCTGTTCCGGTTGTACGACCAACTGTGCGACCGCCAACTGCGGATGAGCATCACCGCTCGCCACACCCACCCCGACCGGGTCGCCGAGGAACTGGCCGAACAGGAGGAAATCCTTCAAGCCCTGTCCGCCCGGGACGCCGAGGCTGCCGCGAAGGTCGTGCGCCGGCGCTCACACGGACTCTCGGGCCTCGTGACATCCCAAGGGCGGACGGCCGGCCCATCTCCCCTCGACGACCTGCCGGAACAGCCGGACCTTCCCCGAACGACAAGGAGTTCCCCCAATGATCGATAGGCGTGTGCCCTTCACCGACCTGGCCCCCTCGGAGTCGGAACTGCTCCGGCGAGCCCATGCCGTCGCGCCGCTGGCATTCAATCCGGTATCCCGCTTTCACGTCGGGTCCGCCGTCCGGGCGGACGACGGCCGTGTGCATTGCGGAACCTTCTTCGAATCGTCGTCCTTTCCCCTGGGGGTGTGCGCCGAATCCGCGGCACTCGCCGCGGCAATTACCGACGGAGTCCGTGCGTTCACCACGGTCGCAGTCGTCGGAGGGGACCCGCACGCCGACCGCCCCGGGCAACCCGTCACCCCCTGCGGCGGCTGTAGGCAGCGCATCTTCGACCTCACGGGCGCGCCTGATCGCAACGTTGTTGTTCTGTGCTCCGACCTGTCCCTGTCGCACATCTACCGCGTTCATATCCGCGACCTGCTGCCTCTCGCGTTCAGCGCGAAGGACTTGCCGGAATCCATTGGCTGATATCGCCCCACGGCGGGGCAGGATGTGAGTGGGACTGGTCCTCCGCCGGCCCTCTACACGCGGACCCGGAGGCGCCGCTTCCGGACACCGTCTCCAGGGCACCCCCCCCGCGGGGGTCGCCCGGGGGGCGGCGCGGGGGGCGGCCGCGGTGCCGGTAAAGGGGCCGGGGGCCCCCGCCCGGCGCCCCCCCCCCCCCCCGCCCCCCCGCCGCACACATCAACACCCCA
>NZ_JBHYUG010000180.1:0-4089 GCF_042749375.1 Streptomyces sp. NPDC059477
GCCCCGAGCGCCCCGCCGCGGGCGCCTCGGCGCGCGCCCGCGATGTGGGACGAGGTGACACCATCATGGTGTCGATCACCGCGCTCGGCGATCTGCGCAACCAGGAGCCGGTCACCCGGGCCGGCGCCCGGCCGGGCGACCTCGTCGCGGTGACCGGCTGGCTGGGCTGGTCCGCCGCCGGTTACGCGGTGCTCTCGCGGGGCTTCCGCTCGCCGCGGGCCTTCGTCGAGGCGCACCGGCGCCCGGAACCGCCGTACCACGCCGGTCCGGCCGCCGCCGGGCTCGGCGCGACCGCGATGTGCGATGTCAGCGACGGCCTGATCGCCGACCTCGGGCATGTCGCGGTGGCCAGCAAGGTACGCATCGACATCCGCTCCGGCGCGATCGACATCCCCTCCCAGATGAACGACATCGGGCAGGCGGTCGGCGTCGATCCGCTCCAGTGGGTGCTCACCGGGGGAGAGGACCACGCGATCGTGGCCACCTTCCCGCCCGATGTGAAACTGCCCGCGCGCTGGAAGGTGATCGGCGAGGTGCTGCACCCCTCGGCGCTGCCCCAGGTGACGGTGGACGGGGCGCCCTGGACGCGCAAGAGCGGCTGGGACCACTTCGGGGACATCGAGTCATGAGCACGCCCGCTTCCGCGCCCCCTCGGGTGCTGACGGTGGCCGGTTCCGACTCCGGCGGGGGCGCCGGTATCCAGGCCGACCTGAAGACGATGCTGGCGCTCGGTGTGCACGGCATGAGCGTGATCACCGCCGTGACCGCGCAGAATTCCCTGGGCGTCCAGGGCGCCTGGGAACTTCCGGTGGCGGCCGTGCGGGCCCAGTTCCGCAGTGTCGTCGACGACATCGGCGTACAGGCCATCAAAACCGGAATGCTGGCGTCCGCCGAACTTGTCGAGACGGTCGCGGACTTGCTCGGCGGCACGGACGTGCCCACGGTGATCGACCCGGTGGGCGTCTCCAAGCACGGCGACTCGCTGCTCGCCGCGTCCGCGCTGGACTCCGTACGCACGAAGCTGCTGCCGCTGGCCACGGTCGTCACGCCGAATCTGGACGAGGTGACCCAGCTGACCGGGGTGCGGGTCGGGTCCGAGGGCGACATGCGGACGGCCGCCGCGGCGCTGCTGCGCTACGGGCCGCGGTGGGTGCTGGTCAAGGGCGGGCATCTGCCGGGCGAGGCCGTGGACCTGCTGACGGACGGCTCGGCCGAGCACTGGCTGCGGGCGCCGCGCTACGACAACCGGCACACCCATGGCACCGGCTGCACCCTCGCGTCCGCGATCGCCTCCCGGCTGGCGAAGGGGGACACGGTGCCGGAGGCAGTGGCGGCGGCCAAGCGGTATGTGAGCGGGGCCATCGCGGCCGGGTTCGCGCTGGGGGCGGGGATCGGGCCGGTGGATCACGCGTGGGAGCTGCGGCGGTAGCGGCTGCGGGCGGGAGCCGTGCCGATCCTGGGCACGGCAGAAGCGAACCGGGGCACGGCCAAAAGCGATCCTGGGCACGGCAAAAAGCCGACCCACCGAAGTGGGTCGGCTCGATGCGGCGAACCAGCGTGGCCGCGCGCTCAGCTGAGCGTCAGCGCGAGACCTTGCCGGCCTTGATGCACGAGGTGCAAGCGTTCACGCGCTTCGGCGTCCCGCCGACCACGGTACGCACGCGCTGGATGTTGGGGTTCCAGCGACGGGGCGTACGGCGGTGCGAGTGCGAGATGTTGTTGCCGAAGCCCGGCCCCTTGCCGCAGACGTCGCAGTTGGCAGCCACGGGTCACTCCAAAGACTTCAGATGCACTTACGGTGGATCCCGGCACGCCCGGATCCGGGCCACGGTTCTTGCGAACCGTCGGGGATCTGAGTGGCGGTGCCAGGGGAATGGCCCGATCTGCATCGGGCAACCGCAGCAGCATACAACGGCTGCGTCGGTACAACGAAATTACCATGGCTGCTCAGGGGCCCGCCGCCGCCCCGTACCGGTGGGCGGCGGCCCCGGCACTACGCTGCGTCCCACGTCCAGCAGCCGGGTCCCGCGTCTGCGACATGACCGGCCGGGCAGGTCCTAGGAGGCGCAGTGGCGCAGGTGCCGCAGACATTCTTCGATGCTCTCGCGGTGCGCGCGTGGTGCGGTCTCGCCCTGGAGGCGCTGGGACGCGCGCGTGAGGAGATCGACGCGATCAATGTGTATCCGGTGGCGGACGGCGACACCGGTACGAATCTGTATCTGACCGTGGAGTCGGCCGTGGCGGCCGTGGAGGCCGTCTTCGCGGGCTACGAGGTCGACGCCCGCAACGCGGCGGGGCCCTCGCTGGCGGACGCCGCGCGGGCGATGGCGCACGGGGCGCTGATCGGGGCGCGGGGAAATTCCGGGACGATCCTGGCGCAGTTGCTGCGGGGAATGGCCCAGGTGCTGACCGCCGGTGAGAACGCTCACACCGGCCGTGTCGGGGGTCCGGCGCTGGGGCTCGCCCTGCGGCGCGCCGCCGACGCCGCGCGTCAGGCCGTGGCGCATCCCGTGGAGGGGACCGTCCTGTCGGTGGCCTCGGCCGCCGCCGACGCGGCCGGGGGAGCGCCGGGCGAGGACTGCGCGACGGTCGCGCGGGCGGCCTACGAGGGGGCGCGTACGGCCCTGGCGGCGACCCCCGGGCAACTGGCCGTGCTCGGCCGGGCCGGGGTGGTGGACGCCGGGGGGCGGGGCCTGGTGGCGGTGCTGGGGGCGCTGGCGGAGACGTTCACGGGGGAGACGCCGGGGGCGGTGGCGACGGCGGCTGCCGGGCGGTACGCGCGCGGGGGCGGCGTCTCGGGGCCCGTTGCGGCGTCTTCCGGCGTGTCGGCGGCCGGGTCCGGCGCTGTCGCCGGGGGCGGTGGGACGGGGGAGTGCGCCGACGCGGCCGGGGACGACGGTCCCGCGTACGAGGTGATCTATCTCCTGGAGGCCGACGACAGGGCCGTGACGCGGCTGCGGGAGCGGCTGGACGGGCTCGGGGACTCGCTGGTCGTGGTCGGCGGTGACGGGCTGTGGAACGTCCATGTGCACGTGGACGACGCCGGGGCCGCCGTCGAGGCAGGCGTCGAGGCCGGACGGCCGTACCGGATCCGGATCACCCACTTCGGCGCGGACGACGTGCACAGCGCGCGGGGCGAGTGGGCGCCCCGGGAGCGGGCGCAGCGGGCCGTGGTGGCCGTGGTGCCGGGCGAGGGCCTGGCGGGGCTGTACGCGCAGGCGGGCGCGACGACCGTGCTGGCCCGCCCGGGGGAGGCGCCCGCGAGCGGCGAGCTGGTGGAGGCGGTACGGCGGGCGCACGCGCGCGAGGTGGTGCTGCTGCCCAACGACGCCGAACTGCGGCACACGGCGGCGGCTGCGGCCGAGCAGGCCCGCGCGGAGGGCGTCCGGGTGGCGCTGATCCCGACCCGGTCCGCCGTCCAGGGCATCGCGGCGCTCGCCGTGCACGCGCCGGAGCGGCGGTTCGACGAGGACGTCGTCTCCATGACCTCGGCCGCGGGCGCGACCCGCTACGCCGAGGTCGCCGTCGCCGAACGCCAGTCCTGGACCATGGCCGGCATCTGCCAGGCCGGCGACGTCCTCGGGCTCATCGACGGCGACGTCGCCGTGATCGGCTCCGAGGTCACCACGACCGCCGAGGCCGTCCTGGACCGCATGCTCGCCGCCGGCGGCGAACTGGTCACCCTCGTCCTCGGCGACGACGCCCCGGACACCATCGCCGAGCACCTGGAGACGCGGGTCCGGGAGGGGTATCTGGCGGTGGACACGGTGGTCTATCGGGGTGGGCGGCAGGGGGCGGTTTTGTTGATCGGGGTGGAGTAGGGGGCGGGCCTGCCGGGGTGCTGGGGAATGCCGACGCGGGCGGGTGTTTGCTTGTCGGGCCAGGCGGGGCCGACCGGGCGTCGTCCGGTGAGGCCGGAGTCTGAGACCCGGCCTCTTTGTCCGGCGCCTGTCCTGTACCTCGGGGGCGGGGCGTCCGGCTGCCTGGCGGACCCTGCCGTTGCCGCCCTGCCGGGCCTGCGCCCGCGCACCGGCCGCCGCCAGGCCGTTCACCCGGTCCCGCGTCCGGCCCCGCCCGGCTGACTCCCTG
>NZ_JBHYUG010000181.1:0-3897 GCF_042749375.1 Streptomyces sp. NPDC059477
CCAGCTTTTGAATCGGGCACTGCCTCGGGCCGGCGCTTCGACGTCAACCTGTCGATCCTCTTCACGGAACTCCCGCTCCTGGAGCGCCTGCCCCGGATCTTGTCCACGACGTGGTCCGGCGCCTTGGCGAGGAACGCCTCGTTGCCGAGCTTGGCCGTGGCGGCCGCCTTCTCCTTCTCCGCGGCGGCGAGATCCTTCGCCAGCCGCTTGCGCTCCGCCGCGACATCGATCGTGCCGGAGAGGTCGAGGGCGACCACCGCCCCGCCCACCGGCAGCGTCGCCGTCGCCGAGAAGCTCTCGCCCTCCGGCTGGAGGCGGAGCAGCGCGCGGATCGCGGCCTCGTGCGGCACGAGCGCCGTGCCGTCGAGGGCCAGCCGGGCCGGCACCCGCTGTCCCGGCTGGAGGCCCTGGTCGGCCCGGAAGCGCCGCACCTCGGTGATCACCGACTGGAGGGACCCGATCTCCCGCTCGGCGGCACCGTCCCGGAAGCCACTGTCCTTCGGCCACTCCGCGACGACCAGCGACTCCCCGCCCGTGAGCGTCGTCCACAGCGTCTCGGTGACGAACGGGACGACCGGGTGCAGCAGCCGCAGCGTGACGTCCAGGACCTCACCGAGGACCCGCTTCGAGACCTCCGCCGGCTCGCCGCCCGCCTGGAAGGTCGTCTTGGACAGCTCGACGTACCAGTCGAACACCTCGTCCCACGCGAAGTGGAACAGCGCGTCCGACAGCTTGGCGAACTGGAAGTCCTCGTAGAGCGCGTCCACCTCGGCGACCACCGAGTTCAGCCGGGACAGGATCCAGCGGTCCGCCGCCGACATCCGGGTCGGCTCCGGCAGCGGCCCGTCCACCGTCGCGCCGTTCATCAGCGCGAAGCGCGTCGCGTTCCAGATCTTGTTGGCGAAGTTCCGGGATCCCTGGACCCAGTCCTCACCGATCGGGACGTCCACCCCCGGGTTGGCACCGCGAGCGAGCGTGAAACGCAGGGCGTCGGACCCGTACTTGTCCATCCAGTCCAGCGGGTTGACCGCGTTGCCGAAGGACTTCGACATCTTCTTGCCGAACTGGTCACGGACCATGCCGTGCAGCGCGATGGTGTGGAACGGCGGTGTCCCGTCCATCGCGTACAGCCCGAACATCATCATCCGGGCGACCCAGAAGAAGAGGATGTCGTAGCCGGTGACCAGGACGGAGTTCGGATAGAACTTCGCGAGCGACTCGGTCCGCTCGGGCCAGCCGAGGGTGGAGAAGGGCCACAGCCCGGACGAGAACCAGGTGTCGAGGACGTCGGTGTCCTGGTGCCAGCCCTCGCCGGTGGGCGGCTCGTCGTCGGGGCCGACGCAGACCGTCTCGCCGTTCGGCCCGTACCAGACGGGGATGCGGTGGCCCCACCACAACTGGCGCGAGATGCACCAGTCGTGGAGGTTGTCGACCCAGTCGAAGTACCGCTTCTCCATCTCCTGGGGGTGGATCTTGACCCGGCCGTCACGGACCGCGTCCCCGGCGGCCTTGGCGAGCGGGCCGACCTTGACCCACCACTGCATGGACAGCCGGGGCTCGATGGTGGTCTTGCAGCGCGAGCAGTGGCCGACGGAGTGGGTGTAGGGCCGCTTCTCGGCGACGATCCGGCCCTCGGCGCGCAGCGCGGCGACGATCGCGGAGCGGGCCTCCAGCCGGTCCAGGCCCTGGAAGGGGCCGGGGACGGTGATGACGGCGTGCTCGTCCATCACGGTGATGGCGGGCAGGTCGTGCCGCTGGCCGATCTCGAAGTCGTTGGGGTCGTGGGCCGGGGTGACCTTGACGGCACCCGTGCCGAACGCCGGGTCGACATGCTCGTCGGCGACGACGGGGATCGAGCGGTCGGTGAGCGGGAGCCGGATCAGCTTGCCGATCAGATGCCGGTACCGCTCGTCCGAGGGGTGCACGGCGACGGCGGTGTCGCCGAGCATGGTCTCGGCGCGGGTGGTGGCGACGACGATGGAGTCGTCCCCCTCGCCGTACTTCATGGAGACGAGTTCGCCTTCGTCGTCCTGGTACTCGACCTCGATGTCGGAGATCGCGGTCAGACAGCGCGGACACCAGTTGATGATGCGCTCGGCGCGGTAGATCAGCTCGTCGTCGTAGAGCCGCTTGAAGATGGTCTGGACGGCCTGGGAGAGCCCCTCGTCCATGGTGAAGCGCTCGCGGGTCCAGGCGACGCCGTCGCCGAGGCGGCGCATCTGGCCGGAGATCTGACCGCCGGACTCGCCCTTCCAGCGCCAGACCCGCTCGACGAAGGCCTCCCGCCCGAGGTCGTGCCGGGACTTGCCCTCCTTGCCCAGCTCGCGCTCGACCACGTTCTGCGTGGCGATGCCGGCGTGGTCCATGCCGGGCTGCCACAGCGTCTCGAAGCCCTGCATCCGCTTACGGCGGGTCAGGGCGTCGATGAGGGTGTGCTCGAAGGCGTGCCCGAGGTGCAGACTGCCCGTGACGTTCGGCGGCGGGATGACGACCGTGAACGGCGGCTTGTCGCTCTTCTCGTCCGCCTCGAAGTAACCCCGCTCCACCCAGCGCTCGTACAGCGGCCCCTCTACGTCGGCCGGCGCGTACTGGGTCGGCAGTTCGGTGTGGGGCGCTGTGGGCTGCTGCTGAGCGTTCTCGGTCACCCGGTCAGTTTAGGGGTGTCACGGCCCCGTCCCGAAACGCGATTCCTTTGTAACGGTGCGTACCCCGATGGCCTGCGATTCCTGTGCCTGGTCCAGGATGTCAGGAACATATAAGCATCTGGAGGGGAACCCAGAAATGAGCTACAACCAGCCGGGCCCGTACGACGGGCAGCCCCAGCAGCCCGGTCCGTACGGCGGACAGGGCCCCTACGGCCAGCAGCCGCAGGCACCCCAGCCCGGCTATGGCCAGCAACCGCAGGCACCCCAGCCCGGCTACGGCCACCCCCAGCAGCCGCCGGCCCCGCCGCAGCAGCCCCAGCCGGGGTACGGCTATCCGCAGCAGCCCGGTTACGGGTACCCGCAGCAGCCGGGCGTCCCCCAGCAGCAGCCCCTGTACGGCGCTCCGCCGCCCCCGCCCCCGTCCGGCGGCAAGAAGAGGACGGGCCTGATCATCGGCGCGGTGGCGGTGGTGGCGGCGATCGGCGTCGGCGCGTACGTCCTGGTCGGCGGCGGCTCGGACGCGGGGGGTCTGGAGGATGACGGGCCGCACAAGCTGAGCGCTCCGGCCGCGGTGCTGTCGGACAAGTACGACCGCTTCGGCGACGCCGCCGAGGAGAAGGCCAGCGCGAGCGACGCCGAGGACCTGAAGAAGGCCGGCATCACCGAACCCACGTCGGTCAGCGCCGTGTACTCGACCGTGGACCTGGCCGCCATCGAGGACCCGGCCGAGATGGCGGACGCCGAGAGCCTCACCTTCTTCGGTGTCTACGGCAAGGTCGCGGACCCGCAGGCCGCGCTCGACACCACCTTCGCGGAGATGGCGAAGGAGTCCGGCGAGGACATCAAGTTCGTCGGTGACGCGCAGTCCGTGACACCGGACAGCCTGGACGGCGCGGTGATGAAGTGCCAGGAGGCCGAGTCCGTCAACCCGCTGACCGAGCAGGAGCAGACGACCTATCTGTGCATCTGGGCGGACCACAGCACGATGGGTGTGGTCGAGCCGACCTCCGGCGCCAAGACGTACACCCTGGACGAGGCCGCGAAGCTCGTGGCCGACCTCCGCAACGAGGTCCGCGTCAAGAAGTGACGACAACGGCCGTCAAGAAACAACGACGACGGCCTGAGTTCCGGAGACTTGGGTCCCGGAGACGAGAAAGGGGGGCGGGGGGGGGGGGGCGGCGGCGGGGCCGGTGGTTGGTACCGCGAGAGCCGGCGCGGTATAAAAAAAAAACACCGCGCCCCACAAATGGGG
>NZ_JBHYUG010000182.1:0-1933 GCF_042749375.1 Streptomyces sp. NPDC059477
GGGGTAGAGGAGCCGCCCCCCCCCGCTCCCGCCCCCACCCTCTCGCGCCCACCCCAATCCGGTGATGTCCGAGATGTGCGTGTCCAGATCCGTCTGAGGTCCGCCCTGGTCGGCGTGCTCGGCCAGGCCCGTCAGCGTCAGCGGCAGCGCCGTGTGGCCACGCTCGCGCAGCGCGCGGGCGGTGTCCTGCCAGGCCCATGCCCCGAGCCAGGCGCCGGGAACGAGTACGAAGGTGGCCATGTGATCTCCCTGAAGTGAGGTGCTGCTTGGAGCGTAGAGTCGATACAGGACAGAATCCGCCCTGAAATGTCGAGTGATCCATGTCGCATCCCCTGACACGTGTGCTGACCCTGCTGGAACTCCTCCAGTCAAACGCCCGACTCACCGGGGCAGAGCTGGCGGACCGCCTGGATACCGACGTCCGCACGGTGCGCCGGTACACCGCCCACCTGCGGGAACTGGGCATCCCCGTGGAGGCCGAGCGTGGCCGCTACGGCGGCTACCGACTGGCCCGCGGTTACCGGATGCCACCCCTGGTCCTCACCAACGACGAGGCTCTCGCCGTTGTACTGGGTCTGCTCGCCGCGGAACGTCTGGGTATGAGCACGGCCGCACCGGCCAGTTCCGGTGCCCTGGCCAAGATCGAGCGGGTGCTTCCGCACGCCCTGCGCGAACCGCTCGCCGCCATGCGGGAGACCCTCTCGTTCACCGCCAACGCCGTAAGCGGGCAGGCACCCGGGACCGGCGTCCTGCTGGCACTGGCCCAGGCCTCCCGCTCCCGGATCACGGTCGGCATCAGCCACCGGTCCTGGCGCCAGGAGCACACCGAACGCGACCTCGACCCCTACGGCGTGGTCTTCCACACCGGCCGCTGGTACGTCGTCGGCCACGACCACCTCCGCGACAGCCTGCGGACCTTCCGTATCGATCGCATCGCCTCCGTCACGCCCCGAACCCGCCCCTTCACCACCCCAGACGGCTTCGACCCCGTCGCCCACCTGACCTCAAGCCTGGCCCAGGGGCTCTACCGCTGGCAGGTCGAGGTGACGATCCACGGCCCCCTCGACGCGATCGCCCGCCGGCTGCCTCGCTCAGCGGTGACCCTCACCGCCCAGCCCACCAGCGTCCTCATGCACGCACGGGCAGAAAGGCTGGACGGTATGGCACACCTGCTCGCCTCCCTGGAATGGCCCTTCACCATCCATCAACCCGACGAACTGCGACAGGCGCTCAAAAACCTCGCCGACCAACTGACCGCAGCCGCTCAGCGGGGCCCGGAAGAACTACCACAGTAAATACCGGATTTACTGCGGCAGAGCCCCTGCCGTGATCACCACAACCTGCGGCTGGCCATTCAGGCCACCGGGGCGAGGTGTACGCATCTACTTCCGCAGTGCCGGAAGGGCGGGGCGGCATGACGATCGAACCAGTGACCGAGCTGAGAGCCGGGGGCGCGCCGCGCGTGCCCCGCGCTCAGGTCGTACCCCGGTCCGCCGCTCCGGCGTCGTACACCGCGGCGGTCGAGCGCTACCTCACCGGCGCGGGCATCGCGAAGTCCTCCGCGCGGATCTACCGGATCTCCCTACCGCGGCTGAGCCGATGGCGATCAGTACGGCCCGGGGGAGGAGGGCACGAGTACGGCCGCACATAGGTGAGCAAAGGACGCCTCCGAGACGAGCCCATCGGGGTTGTCCCTGTCAGTGACCCGCCCGGCCGGGCGATCTCGGTCCCGACGCCGGGTAGCGCGAGCAGGCGGGTGCGGTGTGCAGGGGGCTGCGCCGCCGCGATGGGTCGGAGTACTCCGGGTCCTGATCATTTCCAGGCGAGGGGCCATGCGGGGGGGGGCGCGCCCGCGCCGCCGCACCAGGCCCGATCGAGAGCGCGCACCGGCGCAGAGAGTGTGTGTGTCTGCGCGGGGTGAGAGCGCGCGGGC
>NZ_JBHYUG010000182.1:1943-3807 GCF_042749375.1 Streptomyces sp. NPDC059477
GTCTGTTGTTTATCAGACCCTGGGGGGGGGGGCGGCGCGGCGGTGAGGGGTCGGAGTACTCGGGTTCATTATATTTCCCCGGCGCGGGGCCAGCCGGGGGCGCCCACGGACCGAACTCCCCAAATGGCGGGATGCACCTCGGCCTCCGGCCTTGTCACGGTGAGTGACATCCCGCAGGGGAAGCGGGACGGCTTCTGATCTTGTCTTTTATGGTCCGGGTCGGTTTCGTTCGGTGATGCTTTCTGGTCGTTTCACGGTTTTACCCACGTCGTAGTGGGTGGCGGGCCGTCTGTTCTTCGAGCCGGGCGGCCGTCCAGGACCGGGTGTGGAGGGTTTCGGTGCACGGGCGGGACAGGCAAGGTACGGCCGGAGGTTCCTGAACCCGCGGCGGACGCGGGCCGGGGTGAGCCGGCCGGGCTCGGCGGGCTTTTCCCAGGGACGGCGGAGGTCAGCGGCGGCCTGGCGGAGGAGGCGGAGTTGGGTGTGGGCCGCGATGACGATCCATGTCCAGCGGTCGCCTGCCTGGGGAGTGCGGAGCTTGGGGCGGGTCCAGCCGAGGGTCTGTTTCATGAGCCGGAAGGTGTGTTCCAGGTCGAACCTTCGCAGGAAGGCCTGCCATCGTACGTCGATGTCTTCGCCGGTCAGGCCGGTGGCGGACGACCACCGCCTCCCCGGCAGCGGGTCTCCGCCGCCGGGGTGGCGGTCGACCTGGAGGCGGATGAGGGTGCCCTCGATGACCAGCAGGGGTCCTGTGTGGTCGATCCACGCGGAGCGGGTGGTCAGCCTCGGGTGGATGCGGTCCCAGGCGGCTGCCTGGGCGGTTCCGTACCGGTCGGTGACCTGCGCGGTCGCCGCGTCCGGGTCGCCCCAGGTCCCGGGCTTGGCGAAGTGGAACTCCTTGCCGTGCCTGGGCGGGTGGCCACCGCGGGGGTGGGCCCGGTAGTACTCCTCGCGAGAGGGCGCCGGGCGGCGCATGACCCGGTCCGCACGCATCCGACCGAGGACCTCGACCGGCAGCCCGGCGAGGAGGTGAGCCATACGCGGCGCGTCGTATCCGGCGTCGAACACGATCAGGATGTCGCGGTCGCCGGTGTGCCAGCGGCCCATCTCGATCAGGTCGACCACGACTCGGCGGACCTGGACGGCGGTGGCTTCGGCGACGTCGTCCTTGGGGCCGAGGCGGACGGTGTCCAGGAGCTGGCACCAGGAGGTGCGGCCGGATTCGAGTGCGGCGACGAAGGAGTAGGGCCAGCCGGGTATGAGCTGGTCCGAGGACCGGCCGCTACGTCCGTAGACGTGACAGAAAAGACGCTCCGGACTGGTCGGGGCGTCGGGGCGGAGCCAGTGGCTGACGTCTACTGCGAGGACCAGGCGCCCGTCGGCGGCCCGCGGCATCGGCAGGCCGGCCAGGACCTGCCGCAGCCTCGGCACATCGACGTTCCCGTTGTTCAGCGCGTCGTACAGGGCACCGTGCCCGCGCCGGTGCTCGGCCACCAGCGTCAGATCCACCGGCGTCCTCACCGGGCCGTCGGCACACAGCAACGCGTCGGTAAGCTCGAACAACTCGTCCCCGCGCACGGTCAGGCAGCCGAACAGGTCCTCCCGGAAGCATGACGCCATCGCGAACACTTCCCCGGAACCAGTGTCAGGCAGGAGACTCACCCTCACGGCCTTCATCTTGATCGGTGCACCTTGGTCGGAGCACATGATCAGACGAAGGCCGCCCCCTTGTCCGGCGAATGCCCAGGTGAGCGATCCAGTTCGAGACTCAATTCGACCTCGGATCATGGGGAGGGCGGCCGTGTTCCTGGGTCAGGTCCGGAGCAGTGAGGCGTGGATACGGGCGATGGCCCTGAGCACCTCG
>NZ_JBHYUG010000183.1:0-1052 GCF_042749375.1 Streptomyces sp. NPDC059477
GCCGGGGTCAGATACGTGCAGTGCAGCTTGTCCGCGAGCGGCTCGGCCCGCAGCCGTTTGTGCAGCAGCGCCAGCCGCCACACCGTGCGCGGGGTGGGCGGGGCGGGCAGTACGGCGATCAGATCGAGGTCGCTGCGGCCCTCCTGGTAGTCACCGCCGGCCAGTGAGCCGTGCGCCCAGACGGCGACCGGGCGAAAGGGCGCGAGGCCGGTGACGAACCGGTCGAGCAGGGTGCGGGTCGGGGGCGGGTCCTCGAACGGGAGCTGTTCCTGGATCGGCATACGCCCAGTGTCCCCAGCGCGCGCGGACCGGTACACCCGCCGCGCGGCCCTGCCCCGGCGGCGGGTGCCTCACTCCAGGCCGTACACCCGGCGCGCGTTCCCGGCCGCGATCAGGCCGGCCACCCGGTGGGCGTCGCCCGGCGACCACGCCCCGTCGGCCACCCAGCCGCCCAGCACCCGGCTCAGCGCCTCCCGGAACAACCGCGCCCCGACGACATGCAGTTCGGGCAGCGCCCGGGCCCCGCTGGAGAACAGGACCTTGCCGAAGGGGGCCAGCTCCAGGATCTCCGCGAGAACGGTCGCGGCCCGGGCGCCGGTACGCACCAGGGCGGCCCCGGCGTCGGCGTACACATGCGGGAACACGCCCGTGAGATGGGCCGCGTGACGGTGGTACGGGTAGCCGTGCAGCAGGATCAGATCGGTGCCGAGCCCGGCCGTGGCGCGGACGAAGCCGGTGAGCAGGGCCGGGTCCGTACGGTCGCCGCGCAGGCCCGGCTCGCCGAGCCCGGTGTGCAGTTGCAGGGGCAGACCGCCGGCGACGGCCATCCACAGCAGATGGCGCAGCAGCACCGGATCGCTCAGTTCGTCGCCGACCCGGCGTCCGGCGAGCCAGCGGCCCGCGGCGCCGGGCGCCCCCCCCCGCGCCGCGGGCGGCGGGGGCGCGGGGGCGCGGGCGCGCGCGGGGTGGGGGCCCCCCCCCCCCCCAGGACGGTGCGGCGGGACGAGCGGGCGGGATGCGGAGAGGACACAGGCATTCCTTCAGGAGGGGAC
>NZ_JBHYUG010000183.1:1062-3766 GCF_042749375.1 Streptomyces sp. NPDC059477
GCGCCCCCCCTCCGCCCACCCCCACCCCCACAAGCCGCCCCACGCCCACCGCAACGACCTACCCCCCACCCCCCCGCGGCCCGCCCCCCCCGCCCCAGCCCCCGCCGCGCACCTCACCGAGGCCGGGCGGTTCGGGCGCGAGGGCGAGGCCGTGGCGGAGACCGGCGACGGAGGTGAAGGCGACGGCGTGCGCGGCGGCGCCGTGCAGGGACTCGGCGAGGTTGGCCAGGAAGCAGTCGACGGTGCCGGAGGTGTCGGCGACCTGTTCGGCGAGGAGTTCCAGGCGGACGGTCTCCTGGACGTCGGCGGCGGCGGCGGACGCCAGTTCGGCCGGGCCGGTGAGGTCGTCGGGCAGGCCGGTGTCGATGACGAAGGTGGTGATGCCGCTGCCGCGTAACAGCCTTCGGCCGGATTCCAGGACGCCCAGTTCGCGGCGGCGGGCGAGGTAGTGGGCGGGTGGGCAGTGCGGTTCCAGGCCGAGCAGCGGGGGGCACCAGCGGCGTACCGCGAAACCGGTCTGGGTGTCGAAGAGGGTGGTGCCGGGGGCGGGCGGGCCCTCGGTGCGGGAGAGGTGGGCCTCGAAGGTGCCCAGGCCCAGTTCCGTGCGGAGCACTCCGTGGCAGTACTGGTCCACCAGTGAGGGTGTGTCGATCATGGGGGCTCCCCGTTGTGGGCCGGTCCCTTCCGTGGGTTAACGGGTGAGCGTTGGTTCGGGTGTTGTGCGGGGGGTGGTGTGGCTTGATTGCCGGGTGCGGGTGCGTTGTGGTTGCTCGCGCCCACGCGGCGGAGCCGCATGTCGACACAGCCCCGCGCCCCTGAAGGGCGTCGGTCAGCCGCCGATTTGAATGCCTGCCATGCGCTTCCACTCGTACTCGCCTGTTCTCACCTTCGCGGCGAACTCGCCGTCGAAGGATTCGTGGCGGGTGATGCCGGACTTCTCCACCGCCCGCTCGGCCACGGTGTAGGTGGGGGCCACCAGGTCGCCCCAGGTGCCGTCCTCGGCCACGAGGACGATTCGGGCGCCGCGTTCGCCGAGGTAGGCGATCTGGCCCTCGGCGCCGCCGTGCTTCTTGGCGAAGGCGCCGATCTGCTTCGCGAGGCGGGCGGCCTTGCGCTCGTCGACCTGCTGGGTGTCTGCCATGGTCAGGATGCTACCGAGGGGTAAGGGGGTGGGGTACGTGACGCTTGCCTCAGGGCTCCCGCAGGGGCTAGCGCAGGAAGGGGTCGACGGCCACGGCCACGAACAGCAGCGACACGTAGGTGATCGACCAGTGGAACAGGCGCATCTCCTTGAGCTTGCCGCCCGTCACCTCCGCCTTCGCGCGGTTCTGGAGTCCGTGCGCCTCCCAGAGCCACCAGCCGCCCGCGGCCAGCGCGACCGCCGTGTAGAACCAGCCGGTGTAACCGAGCGGGGTGAGCAGCAGGGAGACGGCGACCATGACCCAGCTGTAGATCACGATCTGCTGGGCGACGACCTTGTTCGAGGCGATCACCGGGAGCATGGGGACGCCGACGCGCGCGTAGTCCTCGCGGACCTTCATGGACAGCGGCCAGTAGTGCGGCGGGGTCCAGAAGAAGATGACGAGGAAGAGGATGACGGGGGCCCAGGAGAGCGAGTTGGTCACCGCGGACCAGCCGATCAGGACCGGCATGCAGCCCGCGATGCCGCCCCACACGATGTTCTGCGAGGTGCGGCGCTTGAGGATCATCGTGTAGACGACGACGTAGAAGAGGAGGGCGCCGAGGGAGAGCCAGGCGGAGAGCCAGTTGACGGCGAGGCCGAAGAGGAGGGTGGAGGCAATGGCGAGGGTGATGCCGAAGGCCAGGCACTCGCGGGGGCTGACCATGCCGGTGACGAGGGGGCGCTGCGAGGTGCGGTCCATCAGCGCGTCGATGTCACGGTCGATGTACATGTTGAGGGCGTTGGCGCCGCCCGCGGAGAGATAGCCGCCGACGCAGGTGAGCAGCACCAGCAGGAGATCGGGCACGCCCTGCTCCGCCAGGAACATCACCGGAACGGTGGTGATCAGCAGCAGCTCGATGATCCGCGGCTTGGTCAGCGCCACGAACGCCTTGACACGGGCCCCGAACGGCCGGTGACTCGGGCTCTGGCTCGTCCCGATAACCCCCGCAGGACGGGATTCAACGGCCGTCACGCACACCCCTGACAGAGACATCCCAGCAGGCCTCCCCGTGTGAAGTCCGGGTAAAGGCCCGCGCGTACCACGCCACTGTAGACGTTGCCCAGACCGGGACATTCGCGGGGGTGGTGTCGTGTCCGAGGGTGCCTCCGGAAGAGCCCTCCGAGACGCCCGAACGCGGGCGGAGGTGCGGGGGGTGAGGCGCGGGGGTGTGCGGGGTGCGTGGGGACGGGGCGCGGGGTGCGCGGCACGCGTGGGGGCGCGGGGGCAGGGGTGCGGGGCGGGCAGGGGAGCACAGGTGTGCGGGGCGGGGGCACGGGGCGAGGGTGCGCGGCGGGCGCGAGGACACAGGGCGCGAGAGGTGCGCGGCACGCGCGGGGGGCTGGGCGGCACCTTCCGGGCGGATGCGCGCGGGGGGGGGGGTGGCGGGCCTCGGCGCCTTCCGGACGGACCCGCGCGGTGGGCCGTGACGGACACCAACATCTCCCCGGCCGACGCGCACGATCGACCGTGACCCACACCAACACCTCCCCGACCAACCCCCCCGAACGACCGTAACCCAC
>NZ_JBHYUG010000184.1:0-3366 GCF_042749375.1 Streptomyces sp. NPDC059477
GGTGTAATGACGTACGGCGCCCGCGGTCATGTGCGCATTCAGGCACGGTCGTGGTGTCCCGTGGGGTCGGTCATGTGCCCCATGGGGCATCGCCGGTCCCGCCCACGCCCGAGGGGCGCGCCGCCCGCACCCAGGTGCCAACGGCGCGCCCCTCACCCGTTCGGCGTCGGCGGCGGGCGCGTCACCGGTTCAGCGGCGGGCGCGGCTGCCGCGGGTCCGGACGGGCGTCCGCGGGCTCGTCCCGGATCACCTCGCCCTGCACCACCTTGCCGTCGGGGCGGTGCATACGGGCCTGCTGAAAGGCGTCGCCGAGGGTGCCGGGAGCGGTCTGGCGCAGCCGGCGCTCGAAAGCGCGCTCCGCGTAGCCGCTGACGGCCTTCTGGACCACCGGGATCAGCAGGAGCAGCCCGACGGCGTCCGAGATCAGCCCGGGGATCATCAGCAGCAGGCCACCGAGCATCTTCAGCCCGTTGCCCCCGCCGCCGGTGGGGGCGGTGCCCTTCTGCATCGCCTCGTTGAGCGCCTGGAAGGCCCGGCGCCCCGCCAGCTTGATGACCGCGGCACCGGCCACGATCCCCGACAGCAGGATCAGGAAGACGGTGAACCCGCCCGCGCTGCTCGCGACCACGGTCAGCAGCCAGATCTCCAGCACCACCCACGCCGCGATGCCCAGCGGCAGGACGGTGCGCAGCCGCGAACGCCGCGGCCGTGCGGGGGACGGAGGGGTAGGTGCGCCAGTCGTCATGGGTCCAGTGTGCCTGGGCCCGGCTCAGGGCGGGATAAGCCCGACGTCAACGGCGCCTGTGCGGCCTTACGACACCTGCGGGACCGGCTCCCCCGCCGGGCGACACGGCCGTACGACACCTGCGGGCCAACGCATCTACCGGGCGGGACGGCGTGACGGGACCTGCGGGGCCCGACTCCTCCGCCAGGCGACACGGCCGTACGACACCTTGCCGAACCGACTCCACCACCGGACGGCGCCACGACCTCACGACACCCGCCGAACCGACCCCTTCACCAGGCGACGCGGCCTCACGGCGTCTGTGGGCCCGGTGGGTCGGCGGGGCGGCCCGGGCGGCCGACGATCCTTCCCGCGCGCTCGCCCACGCCCCACAGGGTCACCCGCCACAGCGCCTCGACCAGGATGTCCCGGTTCATCTTGGAGTCGCCCAGCTCGCGATCGACGAAGGTGATGGGGACCTCGACCACGTGATAGCCGGCCTTGATGGCGCGGCGGGCGAGGTCGACCTGGAAGCAGTAGCCCTGCGAGGCCACGTCGGCCATGCCCAGTCCCTGGAGGGTCTCGCGGCGGAAGGCGCGGTAGCCGCCGGTGACATCGCGGATGGGGACGTCCAGCAGGACCCGGGAGTACAGGCTGCCGCCGCGCGAGATCAGCTCGCGGGTGCGCGGCCAGTTCACCACCCGCCCGCCGGGCACCCAGCGCGAGCCGAGCACCAGGTCGGCGCCCTTGAGGGCGGTGAGCAGCCGGGGCAGTTCCTCGGGCTGGTGGGAGCCGTCGGCGTCCATCTCGATCAGTACGCCGTAGTCGCGCTCCAGGCCCCACCGGAAGCCCGCGAGATAGGCGGCGCCGAGGCCCTCCTTGCTCCTGCGGTGCAGTACGTGGACCCGCTCGTCCTCGGCGGCCAGCTCGTCGGCGAGTTTGCCCGTGCCGTCGGGGCTGTTGTCGTCGGCCACCAGGACATGCGCCTCGGGGACCGCCTCGCGCACCCGGCGGACGATGGACTTGATGTTCTCCGCCTCGTTGAAGGTCGGGATGATCACCAGAGCCGTGCCGAGCGGCCCGAAACGCCCGCTCTGGGCCGGTGTGACCGGCGTCCCGTCACCGTCGTTCACTGCTGCCCCTTCGAGTCCGTACGCAGGCGTCCACCATAGTGGCCGCGGCCTGCGATGACGTGACAGCACGTTGGTATGCCCGGCTCGAATCCACAAGAGCCGCGCCCGAGCGCGCGCGGGGGAGATCGCGCGCGGGCGCCGCGGGGGACAGCGGATGGGGGCCCGGCACCCTTCGGGCCGGCCCGGTACCCGCTGGCTGCGGATCGACCGAAAGCCGTTGTCTACTGAGCGGCCGGACCCCATCCGGGTCACACCTGCCGACCGGCCGGAACGTTCCCTCGCCGTGGCACGGGCACTGCGCCTGGCTCCCGTGGCCGGTGCCCCGGTTCGGTACCGGCCCTGACCCAGTGGCGCCCCGGCGAGCGTGCGGACCCTCCCCGGTCGGGCGTCCGGTGGTGGACCCGGCCGAACCTACCGGCCCCGGGCGGCCGGATGTCAATACCTGTCACGACCTGCGGGTCTTCACCGTTCGCGGCGGCAGAGGGCCAGGACACGCAGGTCGTACGACGGGACGGCCGGGCGGGGAGCGCCGCCCGCGGCCCCGGGAGATCACTCGCCCGGCCGTACGAACACCGTCCGTCCGCCGACCACCGTGCGCAGACAGACCGGCAGTTCGGTGCCGGGGGTGAGGTCGGGCAGGCCGGGGGTGCCGGAGCGCGGGTCGGTGGACCAGCGCGCGACCCGGTCGTCGGGGGCCTGCACGATCAGCTCGCCGGTGCGCCACACCGCGTAGTCGGCGGGCGCGCCCGGCACCAGCACCCCGGCGTCGTCGCGCCCGACCGCCCGCCAGCCGCCCCGCGTGTGCGCCGTGAAGGCGGCGCGTACGGAGATCCGGTGCTCCGGCGTGCGGTGGAAGGCGGCGGCGCGGACCGTGCCCCAGGGGTCGATCGGCGTGACCGGGCTGTCGGAGCCGAGGGCGAGCGGGACACCGGCCCGCAGCAGGGCGGCGAAGGGGTTGAGGGCGCGGGCCCGTTCGGCGCCCAGGCGTCGGGCGTACATGCCGTCGGTGCCGCCCCACAGGGCGTCGAAGGCGGGCTGGACAGAGGCGGTCAGGCCCAGTTCGGCGAAGGCCGCGACGGTCTCCGGGGTGAGCAGTTCGGCATGCTCGACGCGGTGCCGGGTGGCGCGGACGCGGGCGAGGCCGACCTTCTCGGCGGCGGCGCGCACGCCGTCGACCACGGAGGTCACGGCGGCGTCGCCGATCGCGTGGAAGCCCGCCTGGAGACCGGCCTCGGTGCAGGCGGCGACATGGGCGGCGACGGCCCCGGCGTCGAGGTAGGCGACGCCCGTGTGCGGGGCGTCGGCGTAGGGGGCGTGCAGGCAGGCGGTGTGCGAGCCGAGGGCGCCGTCCACGAACAGGTCCCCGGCGGCGCCGAGCGCGCCCAGCGCGCGGGCCGGGTGGACGGGGGGGGGGGGGCCCGCGACCCGCACCCCCCCCGCCGGGGCGCCGCGCGCGCTGCCCCCCCGCGCGCGGGGGTGTGTGAGCCGGGGGGGGGGGGGGGGGGCGCG
>NZ_JBHYUG010000185.1:0-3182 GCF_042749375.1 Streptomyces sp. NPDC059477
AAGAGCCAGCCCCGGGGAATGCTCCCCGGGGCGCGTGCTGATTCGGTACCTCACACGGCTCTTGTCCGGTGCTTCAGGCGGTGTCGTCCGTTCCGCCCCAGCGTCCGGAGGTGTGCGGCCGGGCCCCTGGTCCCAGCCGCTGCCTCCGTTCCGTTCTTGAGCCGCTCACAGGAAGCCCTCAGGAAGCCCTCCGCTCGGGCCCCTGATGGATCTCCACGCCTCCCGAGTCCCCGAAGGTCAGCCGGCAGGTGTCCGCGCGGTACGTGGCCACGGAGAGCGCGGCCGTGCGGCCGTCGGCGTGGTAGCGGGTGGTGACGACCAGGACCGGCGCGCCGGGGAGGCGGTCGAGTGCCTTGGCGTCGTCCGCGCCGGCCGAGCCCAGCTCCACCGCGCTCTCGCCGCCCTCCAGCTCCAGGCGCTGCAACTCGCGCAGCACCGCACGCGCGCGTGCCGCCCCCGAGGGGGCGTCTATGGCGCTCAGCTCGGGCACCGAGGACCGTGGGATGTAGAGCAGCTCGGCGGCGACGGGCTGGCCGTGCGTCATCCGCGTACGGCGCACGATGTGCACCGGCTCCGCGCGGTCGGTCTCCAGGGCCTCGGCGACGGTCGCGGGCGGCTCGGCGAGCGTGCAGTCGGCGCTCTGCCAGGCGTCCTCCCCCGCGCCCGGCCAGGTGTGCTGCTCGGTGCCGACGTCCACGCCCATGCGCGGCGGCGCCACCGTCGTGCCGACCCCGCGGCGACGCTGGAGCCTGCCTTCGAGTTCGAGCTGTTCGAGTGCCTGCCGCAGGGTCGCGCGGGCGACACCGAAGCGGGCGGCGAGGTCGCGCTCATTGGGCAGGATCTCGCCCACCGCGAACTCGGAGTCCAGTGCCTCGGTGAGCACTGTTCGTAGATGCCAGTATTTCGGTTCCGGTACCGATTCCAGCTGCGTGGTCCCCACCCTGTCCTCCGCAATCGCCGTGATCCGGCAGCGTTTTAAGCGCCCTTGTTTATTAAAGGTTGTTGCACTAAGAGCGACCATAAGGCTGCCTTAACCCTTGGTCAATACCAATCCTCCGTCCCCCGCGTGCCGTGGGCGGCTCCCGCAGCGGAGCGTTCATGACGCGTTCGCAAAGGGTCGCATTCGTGACGTAGCAGCAAAGTCCCCGTCGTGGGACGGGGACGCCGCGGCCGGCCACAGATTCGGGCAAACGTCCGTCAGGAAACCTACCTAGTCGGGATGGCGTAGGCGAACTCAGACGTCGGCCACCGACCGGAGTTTGTCCGGATTACGGATGACGTAGACGGCCTGGATCCGCCCGCCCGCGATGTCCAGCTGGAAGACCGCGTCGGGCTTGCCATCTGAGAGGACGAGCAGAGCGGGCCCGGCGTTCAGTTCCACCGACCGGAAAGTCAGGCCCGGAATGCTCTGCCGACCAGCGCTGACAAGGAAGCGGCCGACCTTGTCGGCGCTCTCCAGGACGCGTAGCGGCGCCTTCGCCTTGCCGCCGCTGTCGCCGACGAGCCGGACATCCGGCGCGAGCAGCTCCATCAGGCCGTCGAGATCACCCTCTGTGGCTGCGGCCAGAAATCGCTCGGTCAGCTCACGGCGCCGGACCGGGTCGACCTCGTAGCGCGGCCGGCGCTCCTCGACATGTCTGCGGGCCCGCCCGGCGAGCTGGCGCACGGCGGGCTCGCCGCGGTCGAGCATCACCGCGATCTCCGCGTAGGGGAAGCCGAACGCCTCGCGCAGCACGAACACCGCCCGCTCCAGTGGCGAGAGCGACTCCAGCACGACGAGGACGGCCAGGGACACGGTGTCGGCGAGCACGGCCCGTTCGGCGCTGTCCGGGGCGCTCTCCCCGAAGTGGGTGGCGTACGGCTCCGGCAGCCAGGGTCCGACGTAGGCCTCGTCGCGGGCGCGGATCTGGTTGAGCCGGTCGATGGCCAGCCGGGTGACGATCCGTACGAGGTAGGCGCGCGGCTCGCGCACCTCCGCGCGGTCGGCGGCCGACCAGCGCAGCCAGGCGTCCTGGACGGCGTCCTCCGCGTCGGTCACCCGCCCGAGCATGCGGTAGGCCACGCCGAACAGGACGGGGCGGTGCCGCTCGAAGAGATCGGTCGCGATGTCGGTGGTCACCGTTCCATCCCATCCCGGCCCGCCGGGCCGTGTCCAGACGATATCGACGTGGGCTACCTGTGAGTAGTAGTTGCTGACAAGCTGTCCACCGAGTGTTCGTCAGCGACCCGCCGAGGAGCAGACATGGCCTCCGACACCGCCCCGGCCTCCATGGTCTCCTTCGAGGTCCCCACCCCGCGCGGATCTCGCGGCGCGAGCGTCGCCTACGCGCGCGTGGGCGCGGGCGAGCCGCTGCTCCTGTTGCACGGCATCGGGCATCACCGGCAGGCGTGGGACCCGGTGGTGCACATCCTCGCGACCGAGCGGGACGTCATCGCGGTGGACCTCCCCGGCTTCGGCGCCTCCCCCTCCCTGCCGGAGGGGCTCCCCCACGACCTGCCCACCACCGGTGCGGTCCTGGGCGCGCTGTGCGAGGCGCTGGGGCTGGACCGGCCCCATGTCGCGGGCAACTCCCTGGGCGGGCTGCTCGCCCTGGAGCTGGCCCGCGAGAAGCTGGTCCGCTCGGCGACCGTCATCTCCCCGGCGGGGTTCTGGACCCAGGCGGAGCGGCGCTACGCCTTCACCGTGTTGCGGACCATGCGGCACACCGCGCGGCGGCTGCCCGAGCCCATGGTGCGGCGGATGGCCCGTACGGCGGCCGGACGCACCGCGCTCACCAGCACGATCTACGCCCGCCCGGCCCGGCGCTCACCGGACGCGGTGGTCGCCGAGACGCTCGCCCTGGCGCACGCCACGGGGTTCACCGAAACCCTGCGGGCCGGTACGGCCGTCCGGTTCACCGACGACGTCACGGGGGTCCCGGTCACCGTCGCCTGGGGCACCCGGGACCGCCTCCTGCCGCGCCGCCAGGGCGTCCGCGCCAAGCGGACCATCCCCCACGCCCGCCTGATCCGGCTGCCCGGCTGCGGCCACGTGCCGATGAACGACGACCCCGCGCTCGTGGCCCGCGTGATCCTGGACACCAGCCGCTGACCGCTGCGCGGGGCTGTCCGGCGCCGCTGCGCTCCGCGGGTCGGGTCGGGTCGGGTCGGGTCGGGTCGGGTCGGGTCGGGTCGGGTCGGGT
>NZ_JBHYUG010000186.1:0-2908 GCF_042749375.1 Streptomyces sp. NPDC059477
ACCAGGCGGTTGCCGGGCTGGAGCAGCTGCATGACGTCCGGGTACGCGGGCACGGTGATCTCGCCCGACGCCGGCGCGTTGAAGTTCAGATCGACAGCAAGCTTCGTCCAGCCCGTGATCGGGTCGCCCAGAAAGGACAAGTTCTTGTCGGTGACCAAGAGATCGATCGCCACCTGCCCGCCTCCTACGCCGTCTCGTATCTCGGATGGAAGACGAGGTCGACGGCGGATCCGGCCGCCGCACCGTCGAGCTGGAAGGTGACGGGAGTCAAACCGGGCGGCAGGCTCCAGAGCACGGCGGCCGGCCAGTTCAGGCCGGACGTCAAGGTCTCGCCGGTGCCGGACCGTACGCGCGGCGGATCCGTCGAGACGGTCACCGTCTCCCCCGCGAGCAGCGGCCCGTGCACGGTGTCCGCCATGGTCAGGGTGAAGGCATCGCCGTTGTCCTCGCGCGTGAACTCGATCACGGACGCTGGGCCCGTGATGGTCCACGTCGGCCACACGTCGACGTCGCCCGGGTTGGTCACGGTGGTGGCGCCCAGGACTTGAGACGAGGACACCGACGGGTACGGCACCAGGAAGTCCACGCCGGTGCCCTGCTCGCGGTGCACGGTGACCGGGACGGCGTCCACCCAGTACGGATCCTCACACCACAGCGTGAGTACCGCGCTGTCCCAGGTGATGCCGGTCGCGGCCTGCCCGCGGCCGTCCCACCCGTCCGCGTAGTACACGGAGATCTGCCGCACGCCCCCGTCCGGCCGGGCGACCTCCAGCATGCCCGGCCCCTCACGCAGCGTCCGCGTGAACGCCCTCGCCAGCGCCCGCCAGTTCGCCGTGAACACGGTGTGGTCGGCACCCTTCACCAGGACCGGCCACACGATCGTGCGGGCCTGCGGCTGGACATGCCGCAGCCGCGCACCACCGCGCGGATGCGGATCACTGACCAACTCGTACGGGGCCGCCCCGAGTCCGGACACACCGTCGGCGAGGGTGTACCACTGGGACCCAGCGGACAGGTCCGTCATCGACCACCGGGTCCCGGCCGGGTCCACGTAGGTGACCGTGGCGTACCCGACCTCCGGCAGCTCCACCGGCGGGGTGCCCGGTTCCTCCGGGACGATGACCGGGGCTGTGATCAGGGGCATCTACCGTGGCCTCCCCACACGCTGTCGCGCTTCCTCCTGCCGCTGGAGCAGCCGCAGGTCCTCCACACTGATCACGCTGGCGCGGGGGTAGACGTTGTACGTCACCGGCGGCCGGGCATCCGGCTGCACCGCGGGCGCGGCACTCACGGCCGGCAGGCCGGGTGAGACCGCGGGCCGCCCGACCGGAACCGGCAGCGTCCCCGCGTTCAGCTGATCGAGCAGATCGATGCCGTACTTGTCCACCGAAGCAGCCCGGATCACGTACTCGTCCACGGACAGCCACGGCGCGAACACATCGTCCGACGTCGGGGTGCCCGGCCCTTGGACCCGGCCGCCGGTGCTGTAGCCGCGCCGGAACGCCTTCCCGGTGTAGAGCCCGCCGGTCGCACCAACGATGTCGTGCTGAGATTGTCCGACGAGGTAGTTGCTCACGTAGTTGGTCGTGACCGTGACCGTCTTGCCCTGGACACTGGCCAGGTCCTCCCGCGCCTGCCGAAGTTTGGCCTGGAGGTCGGAGATCTCGCCCTTGATCGCGGTCTGTTTCTCCGACGGCGCGGCGGCCAGGCGCTGCCGCGCGTCCTTCAGCTTGGCATCCAGATCCTGGATGTCGCCCTCAAGGAATACGGTCTTGTCGGGGGTGCTGATGATCTGGTCCGCGAGCCGACGCGCTTCCTCGGTTGTCAGGCCCATCTGCTCGGCGGTCGTGATCAGCTGCTGCCGCCCGCGCTCGAAGGTGTCCGACACCGCAGACCACCCGGCATCGGACTCTGCGGCGGCCACGGTGGCCTCGTTCGTTTTCGCAGCCAGGTCGGACAGAGCCCCGTACGCGTCGCGTCCCGACTCGGTGGTCAGGTCGAGCGTGCCGCCGGTAGCGGCCCAGACCGCGCCGTACTCGGCCGCAGCCTCGGCCGCCGTGTCGAGTGCTGCCTCGAACGCGGACTGCGCATCGAGCGCGTTCCTGTTGACCTCGTTCAGGGCGACGATGCTCTCGCGCAAGCCGTCCGCGGCTGCTTTCTGCTCGCTGAGTTTGGCCTGTACTTCCTGTGCCTGGTCGCCGAACAGGCCCATGCTCTCGGCGGCGAGCCGCTGTTCCAGGGCCTGCCCGGCGAGGGCCTCGCTGTACTTGTCCAGTTCGCCGGTGAACTTGGCCACCTCGTCGGGGCTCATGTTCTCGGTCATCGAGGCGAGCGCCGCGGCGGCCAGGTCGGCCTTGCCGCCGCTGACGAGGTCGGCGAGGCCCTGGTCGATGCCTTCGACGCTGGCGGTGAACTCCCGGGTGGCGTCGCTGGCTTCCAGCCAGTCGTTCGTGATGCTGGCGCCCCAGTCGTTGACCGAGTCCGCGATGCTGGGATCCATCACCTTCTGGATCTGCTCGCGCAGCTTCTCGAAGTCGTCACCGAACTGGGAGGCGACGTACCCCGTGGCCTCGCCCGTCCGGCCGAGTTCACCGAGCGAGGTGGTCAGTTTGTCGACGTCGAGCGCCGCGGGTTCGCCCATCTGTGACAGCTCGGTCATCGCGATCAGCAGCAGGCCGATACCGGTACCGGCCATCGCGATCTTCGCGGTGCGGGACAGGGTGCCGATGGCAGCCGCGGTCCCCGCGAGCACGCCGGGGGTCCCGGTTGCCGCCGTACGCATCGCGGCGACCTGCGTGCTGATCGCGGCGATAGCCGCGCCGGCCGCCGCGCCGCCTGCCGTCGCCAGGCTGACGGCCTTGATGGCGATGGAGAGCTGAAGGATGAGGGCGATCGCCTCGGGCGGAAC
>NZ_JBHYUG010000187.1:0-2649 GCF_042749375.1 Streptomyces sp. NPDC059477
CCGCCGTCGATCTCGTCGAGGAACGAGATGACGGCGTCGCCTGCGAAGGATGCGAGGGGCCGGATGTAGCAGGGCGGATCGGTGAGGTCGACGACGGTCATGAGGTTGGTGTGGGTGCCCTGGAGGGTGACGGCGGGCGGGATCGTCAGCGGGGCGCTGGTGCGGTAGGCGCCGACCGGCAGGTACACCACCCCGCCCATCGGGCACGCCGCCAGCGCGGCCTGGATCGCCGCGGTGTCGTCGGTGACGTTGTCCCCGGCCGCCCCGTAGTCGCGGACGTTCAGCCAGTCCCGGACCGATCCCGTCGGGCCGCCGCCTGCGTTCGCGTTGTGCGCTGAGATCCACACGCGCTGCCCGCCGCCCGCCTCGGCCCACATCCCCGTCACACCGTCCGGGCCGAAGAAGCGCGGGACCTGCCCCTGCTCTCCGGTGGTGACCTGGGTGATCGGGGCGTCGCCAGCGTCCCGTAGGTCCGTGAGCTGGGTGCCCTCGGTGACCGAGTCCCAGAACGTCACGACCACCCCGGCGGCCACACCCCACAGCCCGTCACTGGGAGCCACCGCATAGTCCGCGATCCCCCGCCCGAACTCGTACCGTGCCACGTCATACCGCCCAGCTGATTCCGGAGACCGGGAGCACGAACTCGCCGGTCGCGATCGATGGTTTGTTGGTGATCCAGACCTGGCCGGGGCGGTCGCTCGCGGCCGAGTAGATGATCATGCGGCCGATGCGGTTGCCGGTCAGCCAGGCGAGCGCGTACTGGTCCCGGGACGGATGCCGGTAGGCGGCGGGGATCAGCACCGGCATGCGGGCCGTGGTGGTTCCGGCGAGCGTCCCCGCCGCCCGCTCGAAACTCCCCATGCGCAGGTGCACGCTCCCGTTGCGGAGTTCCAGCACGGATTGCACTGAGATGCTCCACGCGGACAGCGGGCTGTCGATGAGGATCGTTCCCGAGTCGTCGGCGACGATCTGCCAGCTGGATCCCGTCCACAGCACCACCCGCCCGGTGTTCGTCTCGTATCCCATCTCGCCCATACGCGGCGTGGGGTTGCGGGTGGTCGACGTGCAGGGCCGGGTCCGTGTGCCGACGTACAGCTCGGCGCGGGCGACGGTCACGGTCCCGGCGCCCGTGAGCAGGGTGACCCGGGCGAGGGGGATCTCGTAGAGACCGGTGTCGGCCTCGGTCTGTACGAGAGCCGGGGTCCCCGAGCCGGGGGTGCCTTTGCGGATCGCGGCGGTCACCGTCCAGTCGGAGCGGTCCAGCCGCAGCACCACCCAGTCCACCCGCGTGGACCCGCTCGTGTTGGCGTCGATCGGCAGGGTGACGGTGCTGGTGCCGGAGTACCAGGCGTGCCCGCGCAGCGAGGCGCGTACCCCGGTGCGGATGTTCACCGTCCGGCCCGTACCGGCCGTGACGACCTGCGTGGATGTCGGTGTCCCGTACACGCCGTCGTCCGAGTACCGGGCGGCCAGGTACTCGTACTCGCTGTCGGTCACGGCCCGGTCGTTGTAGCCCGGCTGCGGCCATGAGTTCTGCGCCACGCGCTGCTACCTCGCTTCCCGTTCTCTGAGCCGCCGGAGGATGTCGCGCATCGTCCGCGCGCTCGCCGGCGTCGTTTCCTTGTCGCTGGTGCCGACCACGGTGGTCACGACCTCGCCGTCATCAGGCGTGGCCTCCAGGCGGATCGTCTGCACCAGATCGGCGACCTCCAGGCCGGTGGGCAGCACGACCGTCACCCGGTCCCCGAGCCCGTAGTCACGGCCCGCCTTCAGGTCCTCGGTGTCCACCGTCACCGTGGAGAGGCCGACCTGAGGCCCGTCCTCGTTCAGGGCGGCGACCCCGGCCAGGATGAGCGCGCCGCCGCCGCTGCTCGTGCCCGACTTCTCCAGCAGCTTCTCCACCCGGTACCACTGCGCCACCGCCTCGCTGTCGGTGACCTCCACGAACTCCCGCTCGTTGGGCGGCGTCGCCTCCTGGGCGGGATCGTCGCCGCCCTGGACCAGCTCCGAGGTCGCTGTCGGCGCACCCAGCGTGAAGCTGACGGACCGGAGATTGCCGAGCCCGGCCGAGAACCGCGCGGTGCCGGTCCGGTCCGTGGGCGCGTACACCCCGAACCTGATCTGCGAGCCGACCTGCCTCGTTCGGAACCCGAGACCGGTGCCGGCCGCCGCGAGCGTGCGGCACGCATCCAGCAAGGGCTCGAACCGTGTTTGGAACGTGATGTCCGTCCCGGCGCCTGCGGCGGTGTCGAGGACCAGGCGCTCGATCCTGCGCGCGGCGAGCGCGGCGGGCCCGCAGTTCTCATTCACCAGCGTGCGGATGACGGACTCGCTGCCGACGTCCGTAAACACCCTCTCGACGTTGCTCGTCGTGGTCTGATCCTCGAACGTCTCGTCCGGCTCGGGGTAGGTGAGGTATCCGGCGATCCGCCCGAGGTCGTCGGTGAACCGCAGGGTCACCGTGCCGACGCCGGCGTTCGTGCCGAGGTCCCACACGTAGTTCTGCGGTTCCTCCAGCGGCCCCGCACACCAGATCGCGTCGTCCCGGATGACGACCAGGCGGTTGCCGGGCTGGAGCAGCTGCATGACGTCCGGGTACGCGGGCACGGTGATCTCGCCCGACGCCGGCGCGTTGAAGTTCAGATCGAC
>NZ_JBHYUG010000188.1:0-1913 GCF_042749375.1 Streptomyces sp. NPDC059477
GCCGACCGGCTCGACGACCGCTTCCGCCTGCTCACCGCGGGCAGCCGCACCGCCCTGCCCCGCCAGCAGACCCTGCGCGCGGTCGTCGACTGGTCCTGGGACCTGCTCGACGCCGCCGAACGGGACGTACTGGGCAGGCTGTCCGTCTTCGCGGGTGGCTGCGACCTCGCCGCCGCCGAGGCCGTCTGCGGCCCCGCCGCCCTGGAGGCGCTCGGCTCCCTGGTCGACAAGTCCCTGCTCGCCGCCGCCCCGGCCGACGGCGGCGGCATGCGCTACCGGCTGCTGGAGACCGTCGCCGAGTACGCCGCCGAACGCCTGGACGAGTCCGGGCAGCGCACCGGCGCCGAGCGCGCCCATCTCACCCACTACCGCGAGTTCGCCCGCCACGCCGACCGGCTGCTGCGCGGCCACGGCCAGCAGGACGCCATCGCCGGACTCGAACGTGAGTACGAGAACATCCGTACCGCCCTGCGCCGCGCGGTCACCGCCCGCGACGAGCAGGAGGCGCTCAACCTGGTCCACTCGCTGATCTGGTACTGGCAGATGCGCGACCTGCGGATCGAGGCCCGCAACTGGTGCGTCGAGGTGATGGCCCTCGGCCCCGACCCGTTCACCGAGCCCGTGCGCCGCGCCCTGCCGGTGTGGGAGCGGGTCACCGACGCCCCGCCACCCCTGTCCGGCGAGGCCCTGATCGAGGCCCGGCGCGGCGTCCACCTCGCCCATGTCGCCTGCATGGACACCGAGTTGGAGTCCTGGCAGACCGAGCGGGGCCGCCGCAAGCTGGCGATCATCGCCCAGGTGTACGAGCCCGGCATGCCCCAGGTCTGCCGCAGCCCCGGCATGCTCTGGTTCTACGCCGTGATGCTCTCCGGCGGCATAGAACGGCTGCGCGGCATCATCGACGCGGCGGTGCGCACCGCCCGCGAGACCCCCGGCTACGAGTGGGAGCTGGCCGGCGTCCTGCACGTACGCGCCAACATCCTCGCCAACCGCAGCGACTGGGCGGGCGACGCGGTCAGGGACGCCGAGGAGTCCCTGGAGATCCACCGCCGCCTCGGTGACGCCTGGGGCATCGCGGAGGCGCTCTCCTCCCGCGCCGAGGCCCGCGAGCGCGGCGGCGATCACCAGGCAGCCGCCGCCGACTTCGAGGCCGCCATCGAGCAGGCCGAACGGCTCGGCGCCCGCAGCCAGGCGGCCGTGCTCGCCGCCCGTCTCGGCGGCACCCTGAGCGAGGCCGGCGAGCACGAACGGGCGGAGGCGGTCCTGCGGGGCGTCCTCGCGTCCCCCGACAATCTGCTCGGCGAGGCCATGCCCGCCGCCCGGCTGTTCCTGGCCGGACTGCTCGGCGCGACCGGCCGCACCGCCGAGGCCCGCGACGAGCTGCGCACCGTCCGCGAGAACTTCCACCTCGCCCACTTCGTCCTCTTCGACGCCTTCATCGTGGGCGCGGAAGCCTGGCTGGACATGACCGACGGGCGCTACGAAGCCTGTCTGGACAACTCCCGGCGGGCGCTGGAGATGGCGGGCGATCCGCTGGCCCTGGTCATCCAGCCGACCACGCGGGCCGTCTACCTCGTCGTCGCCGCCATCGCGCTCGCCGAGGGCGACGGCGGTCGCCGCGCCCGGGACGCGGCCCGCTGCCTGGGCGCGGCGGCGGCCCTGCTGCCGCCCGGTCATGTGGAGGCGACCACGGAACGGCGGTCCCGGGAGCGGGCCGAGGCCGCGACCCGGGCCGCGCTCGACGACCGGGTGTACGAGGAGGCGTTCGCCGAGGGCGGCGGCCTGTCCCCGGAGGAGGCCGCCGCCCTCCTGTGAAACCATGGACTGGCCTACGGACTCAGCTCTTGTTGATGAATTTGTTGATCGACACCGGAGACATCAAAGCCGTGATCCCGATCGACCATGCCAGCGTC
>NZ_JBHYUG010000189.1:0-1889 GCF_042749375.1 Streptomyces sp. NPDC059477
GGGGGTGAGGCCTCGGCGGCGGCGGGAGATCCGGCGGCCGGGCCACTGGAGGCGTTGGAGGCGCTGGGGCCAGGGTCGTAGCCACCACCGGCGTCACCATGACCCTCGTCGCCGGCGGGCCCGTCACCGCCCTGAGGCCGCACGGCGGCCCGTGCCGCGGCAGGCCCGCCACCAGGCGGAACGGGCGCACCGGCCTGGGCGGACGCGCTGGTCGGGGCGGGCATGGGCGAGGGCATCGGGGCGGGCGTGGGGGAAGCCGGATAGCCATGGGAGTCGGGCCCGGGAACGTACCCCACGGCGGGCATCCCGGCGGGCCCGCCCCCGACGAACTGGACGCCGCGCTCCAGCTTGTCGAGGCGGGCCATGACGGAGCGCTCGTCGCCGTAGGCGGCGGGGAGCATGACGCGGGCGCAGATGAGTTCGAGCTGGAGGCGGGGGGAGGTGGCGCCGCGCATCTCGGTGAGGCCCTCGTTGACGAGGTCGGCGGCGCGGCTCAGCTCGGCGGCGCCGAAGACGCCGGCCTGGGCCTGCATCCGCTCGATGACATCGACGGGCGCGTCGATGAGCCCCTTCTCGGCGGCGTCCGGGACGGCGGCGAGGATCACGAGGTCACGCAGGCGCTCCAGGAGGTCGGCGACGAACCGCCGAGGGTCGTTGCCCCCCTCGATGACACGGTCGACGATCTCGAAGGCGGCGGCGCCGTCGCCGGTGGCGAAGGATTCGACGACGGAGTCGAGGAGGGAGCCCTCGGTGTAGCCGAGCAGGGAGGTGGCCATGGTGTAGGTCACACCGTCGGGGCCGGCGCCGGCGAGCAGCTGGTCCATGACGGACATGGAGTCACGCACGGACCCGGCGCCGGAACGCACGACGAGCGGAAGCACTCCGTCCTCGACCGGAATGTCCTCTTTCTGGCACACCTCGCCGAGGTACTCGCGCAGGGTGCCGGGCGGGACGAGCCGGAAGGGGTAGTGGTGGGTCCGTGACCGGATGGTCCCGATGACCTTCTCGGGCTCGGTGGTGGCGAAGATGAACTTCAGATGCTCGGGCGGCTCCTCGACGACCTTGAGCAGCGCGTTGAAACCGGCCGACGTGACCATGTGGGCCTCGTCGATGATGTAGATCTTGTACCGGCTGCCGGCAGGCCCGAAGAACGCCTTTTCGCGCAGGTCACGGGCGTCGTCCACACCACCGTGAGAGGCCGCGTCGATCTCGATGACGTCGATGGAACCGGGCCCGTTGCGCGCGAGGTCCTGGCAGGACTGGCACTCCCCGCAGGGGGTGGGGGTGGGCCCCTGCTCGCAATTCAGGCAGCGCGCCAGAATCCGGGCACTGGTCGTCTTGCCGCACCCGCGCGGCCCGCTGAACAGGTACGCGTGATTGACCCGGTTGTTCCGCAGCGCCTGCTGCAACGGGTCGGTGACATGCTCCTGCCCGATGACCTCGGCGAACGACTCCGGGCGATAACGGCGGTACAGCGCGAGAGACGACACGCATACGAGGTTATAGGCGCCCACTGACATCGGGCTCCGCCGAGGGGAGCGAGAGGTGGGGGCGGGCCCGGAGGCTCGGGGGACTGGGGGCACTGGGGCCGAAACGTCAGCGCCCCCCACGCACCCGCCAGAGCCAACCTACCCTTGCTGCCTTCCGGCCCTGGGGGAGTTCAGTCAGATAGCGCCACGTGAGGGGCTGTGCACAGGGTACCCGATGTGAGGTGCGGGAACGAGTTCGCGAACACTCCTCTCGGTCATGTAATGTTCCCGGCGGAGGATTCGCCTAGAGGCCTAGGGCGCACGCTTGGAAAGCGTGTTGGGTTCACACCCTCACGAGTTCGAATCTCGTATCCTCCGCCAGTGCCTCACCGGGCACGATGTCGAAGGGCCCCACCCCCC
>NZ_JBHYUG010000190.1:0-1731 GCF_042749375.1 Streptomyces sp. NPDC059477
GCCGTAGGCGCCCGCGACGGTGAAGTAGCGCAGGGAGACCGCGGCCAGGCCGTGGGCGGTGGCCTCGCCGGTGATCATGTGGTCGACGGCGAGTTTGGAGGCGCCGTAGGGGTTGGTGGGGCGGGTGGGGGCGGACTCGGGGATGGGGGTCCGCTCGGGCTCGCCGTAGGTGGCGGCCGTGGAGGAGAAGACGAGGGTGCGCACGCCCGCCTCGCGCATCGCGGCGAGCAGGGCCATGGTGCCGCCGACGTTGTTGTCCCAGTACTTCTCGGGTTTGACGACGGACTCGCCGACCTGGGAGAACGCGGCGAAGTGCAGCACGGCGGCGTAGGAGTCGTCCAGCCATTTGGCGGCGTCGCGGATGTCGCCCTCGATGAAGGCGGCGCCTGCGGGGACGCCCTCGCAAAAGCCGGTGGAGAGGTTGTCGAGGACGGTCACCTCGTGACCGGCCTCCAGCAGATGCTGGGCGACCACGCTCCCGACGTACCCCGCCCCGCCCGTCACCAGGTACTTCAGGTGCTTCATGAACTCGCTACCTCTCGCAGTCGCTCGGCCGCGCGCTCCGGCGGCACGTCGTTGATGAACACGCTCATACCGGATTCGGAGCCCGCGAGGTACTTCAGCTTGCCGGACGTGCGGCGGATGGTGAAAAGTTCCAGGTGCAGCGCGAAGTCGTCACGGCTGACGCCCTCGAAGTCCGCCAGCTGCCCGAAGGGGGCCTGGTGCCAGGCCGCGATGTAGGGCGTCGGGGGCTCGCCGGGTCCGAAGATCCGGTCGAAGCGTTTCAAGAGTTCCAGATAGATCTGAGGGAACTCTGTGCGGGCGGCCTCGTCGAGGGCGGGCAGGTCGGGCACCCTGCGGCGGGGGTACAGGTGGACCTCGTACGGCCAGTGCGCGGCGTACGGGACGAAGGCGGCCCAGTGTTCACCCGTGAGGACTACCCGTTCATCGGCGAGTTCACGGTCCAGGACGGCGTCGAAGAGGTTTTCGCCGCCGCTGGCCTCCCGGTGCGCGGCGAGGCGGCGGAGCGTGGACGCGGTGCGGGGGGTGATGAAGGGGTAGCCGTAGATCTGGCCGTGCGGGTGCTGGAGGGTGACGCCGATCTCGGGGCCGCGGTTCTCGAAGCAGAACACCTGCTGGACGGCGGGCAGCCGGGACAGCTCGGTGGTGCGGTCGGTCCACGCGTCGAGGACGAGCCAGACCTGCTTCTCGCTCAGCTCGGAGAACGAGCTGTCGTGGTCGGAGGTGAAGCAGACCACCTCGCAGCGGCCGGAGTCGCCGGCGAGGGAGGGGAAGCGGTTCTCGAAGACGGCCACGTCGTAGGAGGAGTCCGGGATCTCGCTGAGCCGGTCGCCGCGGGTGGGGCAGAGCGGGCACTGGTCGGCGGGCGGGTGGTACGTACGGCCCTGGCGGTGCGAGGCGATGGCCACGGCGTCGCCGAGCAGCGGGTCGTGGCGGATGCCGGAGGAGGTGACGGTCGGTTCCAGTGGGCGGCGGTCGGCGGCGTCACGCGAGGTGGCGTCGCTCAGGTCGTAGTAGACCAGCTCACGGCCGTCGGCCAGCCGGGTCGAGGTCTTGTTCACGTAGGACTCCCCTGCTTCTGCTTCTTCGCCACCACCTCAGTACATCAACAGAAGTCAACATACCAAAACACAACCCACCAGATTCCGTGACGCTGACCGACTCCGGGGTCGCGAAAGGTCCAGGCCGGTGGCCTCACCCTCCTGACTG
>NZ_JBHYUG010000191.1:0-1729 GCF_042749375.1 Streptomyces sp. NPDC059477
GGTCGCCGGTTGCGTTTCGGCCGCGGGCCGGTGGGGGCTGGTCGCGCAGTTCCCCGCGCCCCTGAGGACGTTGGGGTAGCCCGCGTTACCAGGCCCCCGCGCTGCGCTGCGCGAACATTGCCCGGTCGTGTCGTTTGTAACGCCGTGTGACATGTTCGTTGCGGGCCGCGCGCGGCCCCTGTCCGTGTCTTCCTCCCCGTGCTTGTCTCGTCGCGGATCCCCCGAGTCCCAGGTTTGGGATTCCGTATCTCCGATCGCCGCTCTCCCGCCGCACGAGGAGCACCACCATGACGACGAGCCAGCCCATCGACTCCGTCACCGCCGGTCACACCCCCGAGGACGTGCCCGCCGGGCCCGACACCTCGGCCTGGTCCTTCGAGACCCGGCAGGTCCACGCGGGGGCCGCGCCCGACCCGACGACCGGTGCCCGCGCCACCCCGATCTACCAGACCACCTCCTTCGTGTTCCGGGACACCCAGCACGCGGCCGACCTGTTCTCGCTCGCCGAGCCCGGCAACATCTACACCCGTATCCACAACCCCACCCAGGACGTCTTCGAGCAGCGGATCGCCGCGCTGGAGGGCGGCGTGGCGGCGGTCGCGCTGGCCTCGGGGCAGGCGGCGGAGACCCTGGCGATCCTGACGGTGGCGGGCGCGGGCGACCACATCGTGTCGAGTACGTCCCTGTACGGCGGCACGTACAACCTGCTGCGGCACACGCTCCCCCGGTTCGGCATCGAGGTGTCGTTCGTGGACGACCCCGACGACACCGAGGCCTGGTCGGCGGCGATCCGCCCGAACACCAAGGCGCTGTTCGCGGAGACGCTGGGCAACCCGCGCGGCAACGTCCTCGACGTACGGGCGGTGGCGGACGTCGCCCACGCGGCGGGCGTCCCGCTGATCGTGGACAACACCGTGCCGACGCCGTACCTGCTGCGCCCGATCGAGCACGGCGCGGACGTCGTGGTGCACTCGGCGACCAAGTTCCTCGGCGGCCACGGCACCACGATCGCCGGGGTGGTCGTGGACGGCGGCACCTTCGACTTCGGCGCCCACGCCGACCGGTTCCCGGACTTCACCGAGCCCGACCCCAGCTACCACGGCCTCCAGTACTGGCCGGCCCTCGGTCCGGGCGCGTTCGCGATCAAGCTGCGCGTGCAGCTGCTGCGCGACCTCGGCCCCGCCCTGTCCCCGCACTCCGCGTTTCTGCTGCTCCAGGGGGTGGAGACGCTGAGCCTGCGCCTGGAGCGGCACTCGGCCAACGCCCAGGCGCTCGCCGAGTGGCTGGAGCAGCGCGACGAGGTCGCCGCCGTCCACTATCCGGGCCTGCCGTCCAGCACCTGGTACGAGGCCGGGCAGAAGTATCTGCCGCGCGGCGCGGGCGCGATCGTCTCCTTCGAGCTGCGGGACGGCATCGAGGCGGGCAAGCGGTTCGTGGACGCGGTCGAGCTGTTCAGCCATCTCGCCAACATCGGGGATGTCCGCAGCCTGATCATCCACCCGGCGTCCACCACGCACAGCCAGCTCGACGCCGACCAGCTCGTGGCCACCGGCACCACGCCCGGCCTGGTGCGGCTGTCCGTCGGCATCGAGAATCTCGCGGATCTGAAGGCGGATCTGGAGGCCGGCTTCCGCGCCGCCAAGGGCGCGTCCTGAACGCGACGACCACCGCCGAGGTCCCCCTCCCGGCCTCCGGGGGGTGGCGGGTGGGGGACCCACCCGGCCGACGC
>NZ_JBHYUG010000192.1:0-1489 GCF_042749375.1 Streptomyces sp. NPDC059477
GCCGCAACGCCGCCGCGAAGGCCCGTACGGCCGCGCAGGCGGCCCAGCAGGCGGCCGTCGCCTCGCAGCAGGCGTCCGCCGCCGGTTCCGCGGCGGCCTCCGCGGCCGGGAACGCCGCCGCCGCGGCCAACGCCTCCGCAGCCGCGGCCAACGCCGCCGGTGCCGCCACCGAGCAGGCCCGGATCGCCCGCGAGGCCGCCGCCGAGGCCAGCACCCAGGCGGCCCGCGCCACCAGCGCCGCGAATCTGTCCCGGAACCTGGCCAACCAGGCCGCCGCCGCCGCGAATGCCGCGCACGCTGCGGCCAACTCCGCGGCCACGCACGCCGAGAACGCCGCCGACGCCGCCGACGAGGCGGCCGACCACGCCGGTGAGGCGATCGAGCACGCCACTCGATCCACCGCCTACGCCAACGCCGCCGTCGACGCGGCCAACACCGCGGCCGACGCGGTCAAGGAGGCACAGGACGTCGAGGCGGCGGCCCGCGAGGCGGAGACCGAACGGATCGCGCAGGACACCGAGGTCGGCATCGAGGCGGCCCGGCTCAAGGCCGCACAGGAAGTGGAGGCGCTGGAGCGCATCGCCACCCAGCGCACCCTGGACGACCGGACCTCCCAGGAACTTCGGAACCTCATCGCCCAGGCCGAGAGCGCGTTCGCCGCGGGCGACCAGGCCCAGGCCGTGACACTCGGCCGACGGGCGGCGATCGGACTGCTCGACAGCCACGGCACCTGGACGCGTCAGGCGGCCGAGTTCGCGCTCGCCGCAGGGGACCACGACCTGCTCAACTGGATCGACGTCGACCGGCCGGCCGCGCAGCGGCAGGACGACCGCGAGGCGGTGCTCGCCCTGGCCGAGGTCGCCGTGCCGGACATCGCGGCGGCGGCGCGAACGGCGCTGGACAGCCTGGCCGCCGACGCGGCCGAGCAGTTCCTGGAGCAGGGCGTGACCGCGGCGGCGGCGACCGAGAGCCAGGTGAGGATCTTCACCATTCTGGGCCAGAACCCCGGCCCCGCGGTCAGGGCCAAGGCGGAGGCCGCCCTCGCCGACGGCAGCGCCGAGGCGCTGTTCGGGTTCCTCTCCACCGGGTACGCCGAGGCGATCAAGGAGGACGACCACGTCGAGGTCTTCCGACTCCTTGAGGAAGGCGGCCCCTATCTCCAGTCCGCGGCGAAGGTCGTACTGGAGGGGTCCGCCTTCATGCGGCGCTCGTTCATCGAGTACGACCAGTACAACGTCGCCCGGCTCGACCACGATTCCGCCTCCCACGTCGCGGCGATCCGGGCGGCCATCGCCCACGCGGCCCATGTCGCGCACAAGGCCCTGGAGGACGCCGCACGCGCCTCCGAGGCCGCGGCGAGGGCCCGGCAGGCGGCGTCGGAGGCGGCCGACTGGGCGGACAAGGCCCAGGGGTACGCCACCGACGCGGCGGACGCGGCGGCCGAGGCACGGGACAACGCCGAAGCCCCCGACGCGGCGGCGGCCCACGG
>NZ_JBHYUG010000193.1:0-1480 GCF_042749375.1 Streptomyces sp. NPDC059477
GCCGCGCCGGCCGCCGCGCCGCCTGCCGTCGCCAGGCTGACGGCCTTGATGGCGATGGAGAGCTGAAGGATGAGGGCGATCGCCTCGGGCGGAACCGCCGACACGATCGCCGACAGCACATTGAGGACTTCCAGCATGCCGACGCCGACCCCGGACCCGGCCTCCAGCAGGTTGAGCAGGGCGTCGCCGATGTTGGCCAGGGTGTCCCAGACGAGGGGGCCCTGCGCCTGCGCGTAGTCCATCCACCGGGACAGGCCGCTGTCGTCGTACTCCCCGGCGTCCAGCTTGGCGAGGAAGATCGTCAGCTTGTCCACGCCCGTGTCGAGGACGTCGTTGGTGAAGTTCGTGAAACGGCCGGTGAGCGCATCGAATCCGGGCGTCGAGATGGCGCCCCCGACCAGAGTGATCAGCCGGTCGAACTGGCCGCTGGCCCCTTCGACCAGGCCGGTGGTCTTGGGCAGCAACGCGTTCGTGACGGCGATGCCCTTGGTGAACGGCGCCATCACGTCGCCGCTGAGGGAGTCGGACCACTCCTGGTAGTTGTCCTTCAGCAGACCGACGGCGATCGCCGCCTCGCGCGTCGCCGGGGGCAGCTTCTGAAGCGCCTGCTGGTACTCGGCCTGCGCCTTGACCGCCGCAGCCGACCCGGCCCCGGATTCCTCGACCGCAGCCTCGTACTTCTGCTGAGCCTCCAGTGCTTCGCTGATCGCGGCGATCTGCGGGCCCAGGGCGAGCGCGTACACCCCGGCGGCCACGGCGACCGCACCGAAAGCGCCGGCCACCGCCGCCGCGCTGCTGGCGATCCCGGCCGCGGCCGGGATCGCGGCCGGGGCGAGGCTGATGAGGTTGGCGCGCAGGGCCTCGCCGAGCTTGCCGCTCGCGTCCGACAGATCCCGGAACCGGGCCGCGGTGTCGTCGGTCTGCCCGGCGAGGCGGGCCTGTGCGTCCGCCACGGACACGAAGCGGCCCTGGAGATCCCGGAGGCTGCCGTCGGCGCCGACCTGGAGTCCGGCCAGCCGCAGCGCGAGGCGGTCGGCAGCGTCCCCGGTCCCGTTCAGGACACGGGACAGCTGATCGTTGCCGCTGAGGGTGAACGTGAGGGACTCGGCCACAGCAGATCACCCCCTCGGTTCAGCGTGTGGTGTGACGGGTGATCCAGTCCACTGCGGACTCAAGCTCTGCGGCGGACAGCCGGTGGATCTCCCACGGCCGGATGTGGAGGTAGTGCGCGAGCAGCCACCGGTACTCGGAGATCAGTCCCCGGAGTCCGTCGGGCGGCGCACCAAGTGGCCTTTTCCCAGCGCATCGAGCGCCCGCTCGACGTCGCCGGGGTCGTCGGCCAGCTTCCGCAGGTGCGGCTGGAGGGCGTCGATGCCGGAGTCCTGGCTCGTGGCGAGGGCCTCGCGCATGATGTTGGTGAGCATCTCGTCGATCTCGGCCCGTTCGATGCGGGCGCGCAGCCGGTACCGCCAGCCGGGGA
>NZ_JBHYUG010000194.1:0-1470 GCF_042749375.1 Streptomyces sp. NPDC059477
AAGGATTGAACTCTGTATTGCACAGGGGACAATCCTTTTAGTTTTGTTTTAATTCTTTTGTGATTGTAGTAATGAATATAAGTTTCTAGTTCTTGCTTAAATTGTTCCATACTTTCAAACTCTTTAAGATAAAGTAATTCAGACTTTAATAAGCCAAAGAAATTTTCCATGACTGCATTATCTAAGCAATTTCCCTTACGGGACATACTTTGGATAACGTTATGTTTTTTAAGCGACTGATGATATTGTCGCATTTGATAATGCCAACCTTGATCCGAGTGTAAAATAGGAGTTTCCTTATCATTCAAACATTGAAACGCCTTATTTAACATTTTAGAAACAAGGGAATAGGCAGGTCTATGTTCTATATTGTAAGCTATAATTTCTCCGTTATATAAGTCTAAAATGGGTGATAGATATAGTTTTTTACCATGTAAGTGGAACTCCGTCACATCTGTTACCCATTTCTCGTTTGGTTTTGATGCGTGAAAATTACGTTTTAAAATATTAGGAGCGAATTTCCCGACAGTCCCTTTATATGAACGATATTTTTTCAATCGAACAAGACATTTTAATCCCAGGATATTCATTAAACGTCGAACGGTTTTATGATTTAATGCATGGCCTCGATTACGTAATTCCAATGTAATACGACGATAACCATACCTCCCAAAATTCTCACTAAAAATCTCTTTAATTAATTCTTTAACTTTCTTATATTTATCTGGACGTTTCGCTTGTTTCATCCAGTAATAATACGTACTACGAGCGATATTAGCGACTTTCACAAGGTCAACGACCTTATATTTATGCCTTAATTCATAAATCAATTGCGCTTTGTCTTGGTCTGTGATGTTTTCTTCTTTTGAACTAAGGCATTCAACTTTTTTAAATAGTCATTTTCCATACGCAGACGTTCATTCTCTGCTTGTAGCGCTTCTATAGAACCTTCAAGAAATACTTCGTTTTGTTTTAAATGTTGTAGCTTAGCTTTTTCTTTGGCCATGGTTAGATGCCCCTTTTTCTTTGATTTTAGGGCATCTAATCCTTCTGTTTCATAAGCTACTTTCCATTTTCGGAGTGTTTCGCAAGAAGGAATATTAACAAAAGCAGCTGTTTCTCTCAGAGATGTCCCATTTTCATTCATATAATGAATTACATCTAGTTTATACTCGAGAGGGTAAGTTGTATAGCGTTTTTCAAACGCCTTTTCCCCTGAAAATTCAAACCGTTTAATCCATTGATAAAGTTCTCTAGGATGAACCCCTATAGAATTAGCAATGGTTTTTCCGCCTTCCGTACCTTCTAGATATCGTTTTACTGCTTGTATTTTATCTTTTGAAGAAAATTTAGCCATAAAAAATGCACCTCCAATTGTTAATTATGTGTCTAACAATTGGGGTGCACTTCAATTTTAAGTTTTTCTTTTCACCTTAATTATAGTTAATTTATACTTTATCTAACCCTTCA
>NZ_JBHYUG010000195.1:0-1294 GCF_042749375.1 Streptomyces sp. NPDC059477
AAGAGAGATCCCACAACCCCGTATACGCAACCCCTGCCGGGTCTCACACGCATACGGTTTGGCCTCATCCGGTTTCGCTCGCCACTACTCCCGGAATCACGGTTGTTTTCTCTTCCTGAGGGTACTGAGATGTTTCACTTCCCCTCGTTCCCTCCACATGCCCTATGTGTTCAGGCATGGGTGACAGCCCATGACGACTGCCGGGTTTCCCCATTCGGAAACCCCCGGATCAAAGCCTGGTTGACGACTCCCCGGGGACTATCGCGGCCTCCCACGTCCTTCATCGGTTCCTGGTACCAAGGCATCCACCGTGCGCCCTTAAAAACTTGGCCACAGATGCTCGCGTCCACTGTGCAGTTCTCAAACAACGACCAACCACCCACCACCCCGAACCACACGGTCCGAGTTCACTGGGGTCGGCACCTGAAGGAAGAAGATCATTCCCTCAGACACCCAACAGCGTGCCCGACACCCTCGCATCTCTCCGTCCCCCGTTCCACGCCGAAGCAGTACTGGGAAGAGAAGCAGACCGAAAATGCCGAATAATCAACGTTCCACCCATGAGCGACCACCGCAGGACATTCGCCTGCGTCGTGGCTCTGGCTGCCTTACGGCAGCTAGATGCTCCTTAGAAAGGAGGTGATCCAGCCGCACCTTCCGGTACGGCTACCTTGTTACGACTTCGTCCCAATCGCTAGTCCCACCTTCGACAGCTCCCTCCCCACAAGGGGGTTGGGCCACCGGCTTCGGGTGTTACCAACTTTCGTGACGTGACGGGCGGTGTGTACAAGGCCCGGGAACGTATTCACCGCAGCACTGCTGATCTGCGATTACTAGCAACTCCGACTTCATGGGGTCGAGTTGCAGACCCCAATCCGAACTGAGACCGGCTTTTTGAGATTCGCTCCACCTCACGGTATCGCAGCTCATTGTACCGGCCATTGTAGCACGTGTGCAGCCCAAGACATAAGGGGCATGATGACTTGACGTCGTCCCCACCTTCCTCCGAGTTGACCCCGGCGGTCTCCTGTGAGTCCCCATCACCCCCAAAGGGGCATGCTGGCAACACAGAACAAGGGTTGCGCTCGTTGCGGGACTTAACCCAACATCTCACGACACGAGCTGACGACAGCCATGCACCACCTGTACACCGACCACAAGGGGGCGACCATCTCTGGCCGTTTCCGGTGTATGTCAAGCCTTGGTAAGGTTCTTCGCGTTGCGTCGAATTAAGCCACATGCTCCGCTGCTTGTGCGGGCCCCCGTCAATTCCTTTGAGTTTTAGCCTTGCGGC
>NZ_JBHYUG010000196.1:0-1289 GCF_042749375.1 Streptomyces sp. NPDC059477
CATGTAAAATCAGTTGAAGCAAGTGGTGCAGAAGCTGTTGTTGTAAAGCGTATAGAGCAACTTGAAGAGATTGATGGTCTTATTTTACCGGGCGGTGAAAGTACAACAATGCGCCGTCTTATTGATAAGTATGCTTTCATGGAACCACTTCGTACATTTGCAAAGTCTGGTAAACCAATGTTTGGTACATGTGCAGGGATGATTCTTCTTGCGAAAACACTTATTGGCTATGAAGAAGCACATATTGGTGCTATGGATATTACAGTTGAGCGCAATGCGTTCGGACGCCAAAAGGATAGTTTTGAGGCTGCGCTTTCAATTGAAGGCGTGGGTGAAGACTTCGTTGGTGTATTTATCCGTGCGCCGTATGTTGTAGAAGTAGCTGATAATGTTGAAGTGCTTTCTAAGCATGGTGACCGAATGGTAGCGGTAAGACAAGATCAGTTTTTAGCTGCTTCATTCCATCCGGAATTAACAGATGATCATCGTGTGACAGCATACTTTGTTGAAATGGTAAAAGAAGCGAAAATGAAAAAAGTTGTATAAGTAACTTGCAACTTGTATAAGATTATAGTAAATTGATGGTAACAATTTTATAAAATAAGCGTGTTGATAGGAAATAGTAACAAATGTCGTTTCTTATAGAGAGTCGATGGTTGGTGGAAATCGATAGAAACAGTTTGTGAATCCATCCTGGAATGGAATGTGGAATATCTTTTGGATTAGTAAGCATTCCCGGTGAAGAGCCGTTATTTCTACTTGAGAGGAAAGCGGTAATGCTTTCAACTAGGGTGGCAACGCGGGTTAACTCCCGTCCCTTTACATAGGGACGGGAGTTTTTTGTGTTTTATAAAATAAAAGGAGGAGTATATAATGCTTGATATTAAATTTTTACGTACAAACTTTGAAGAAGTAAAAGCGAAATTACAGCATAGAGGCGAAGATTTAACTGATTTCGGACGTTTTGAAGAACTTGATACGAGAAGAAGAGAACTACTTGTTCAGACAGAAGAATTAAAAAGTAAACGTAACGAAGTATCTCAACAAATTTCTGTATTAAAGCGCGAAAAGAAAGATGCAGAAGCTCTAATTTTAGAAATGCGTGAAGTTGGAGAAAAAGTAAAGGATCTTGATAACGAACTTCGTACAGTTGAAGAAGACTTAGAAAGATTAATGTTATCTATTCCAAATATCCCTCATGAATCTGCTCCAGTTGGTGAAACAGAGGTTGATAATGTAGTAGCTCGTAGTTGTGGAGATGTGAAAGAATTTACTTATGAGCCAAAACA
>NZ_JBHYUG010000197.1:0-1273 GCF_042749375.1 Streptomyces sp. NPDC059477
ACCCGAAGCGGAGTGATCTAGCCATGGGCAGGTTGAAGCGGAGGTAAGACTTCGTGGAGGACCGAACCCACCAGGGTTGAAAACCTGGGGGATGACCTGTGGTTAGGGGTGAAAGGCCAATCAAACTCCGTGATAGCTGGTTCTCCCCGAAATGCATTTAGGTGCAGCGTCGTGTGTTTCTTGCCGGAGGTAGAGCACTGGATAGGCGATGGGCCCTACCGGGTTACTGACCTTAGCCAAACTCCGAATGCCGGTAAGTGAGAGCGCGGCAGTGAGACTGTGGGGGATAAGCTCCATGGTCGAGAGGGAAACAGCCCAGAGCATCGACTAAGGCCCCTAAGCGTACGCTAAGTGGGAAAGGATGTGGAGTCGCAGAGACAACCAGGAGGTTGGCTTAGAAGCAGCCACCCTTGAAAGAGTGCGTAATAGCTCACTGGTCTAGTGATTCCGCGCCGACAATGTAGCGGGGCTCAAGCGTACCGCCGAAGTCGTGTCATTGCAGCATGAGCCCCAACGGGCGCTGTGATGGGTAGGGGAGCGTCGTCTGCCGGGTGAAGCAGCCGCGTAAGCGAGTTGTGGACGGTTGACGAGTGAGAATGCAGGCATGAGTAGCGATTCACACGTGGGAAACGTGTGCGCCGATTGACTAAGGGTTCCTGGGTCAAGCTGATCTGCCCAGGGTAAGTCGGGACCTAAGGCGAGGCCGACAGGCGTAGTCGATGGATAACCGGTTGATATTCCGGTACCCGCTGTAGAGCGTCAAGCATTGAATCCAGTGATGCTAAGCCCGTGAAGCCGTCGTGTGCGTCTTCGGACAAGCATGAAGTGGTGGAGCCGGTGGCCCGAGCTGGTAGTAGGTGAGTGATGGGGTGACGCAGGAAGGTAGTCCATCCCGGGCGGTGGTTGTCCCGGGGTAAGGGTGTAGCCCGAGTGGTAGGTAAATCCGCCGCTCATGCAGGGTGAGACCTGATGCCGAGCCGATTGTGGTGAAGTGGATGATCCTATGCTGTCGAGAAAAGCCTCTAGCGAGTTTTATGGCGGCCCGTACCCTAAACCGACTCAGGTGGTCTGGTAGAGAATACCGAGGCGTTCGGGTGAACTATGGTTAAGGAACTCGGCAAAATGCCCCCGTAACTTCGGGAGAAGGGGGGCCATGTCCGGTGAGCCGTTTTACACGGTGAGCTGGGGGTGGCCGCAGAGACCAGCGAGAAGCGACTGTTTACTAAAAACACAGGTCCGTGCGAAGCCGTAAGGCGATGTATACGGACTGACG
>NZ_JBHYUG010000198.1:0-1150 GCF_042749375.1 Streptomyces sp. NPDC059477
GAACTTGTTATTGCTCTTTGGAATAGCTATCAACATGAATCCTTATACCTTCCTTGGATTCAAAGTATTAATCATTTATTCTTGCATATTGAAACAGACAATAATGACGATTGGAATGAAATTTCTACTCGCTACCAAGAAACATACTTTGCATTAATTACCGGAAATCATTTTATGCATGAATTAAACGGACTTGTACCAAATCTATTAACAAATTGGTTCAGTTTAACGAAAGCAAAAGATTCTCTAGTTGTCTCTGCAGCAGTGTTAGCATGGAATGAAGTCTCACCTACAACTTTAGAATCATTACTCGTAAAAAGTGCTGGATCCTTACTTTCTAATACATCAGCTGAAGCAGATGTAAATATGGAAACAGTTTCTCATTTATTCGAAACAATCGCTGTATGGGCTGAGAAAAATGATGTAGATTTAAGTCATCAATTTACGCTACTCGTCCATGAACTATGTGATTTAAATGTCACACCAATACTAATAGCTGGAACTAGTGACCATGATAAAACATCATTTGTTAATTCAATATTAGGAGAGAACATCTTAACTGAAACTTTAACAACTCCTATTCTATTTAAAGACGCTAGTCAAACTGAAATAACAGAATTTACCGATTTAGATATAAGAAATATCCCTAACCTTGATGAATTCCATCAAATAACGGCTACATCTGCTCAGTCAGAACTTGAGAAAAAATGTATAGAAATTAAGCTACCAAGTAGGTTTTTAAGAAAAAATAAGTTTACATTTCTTATTACACAATACATTCAAGGAAAATTGGATAAAAACAATGCATAATTTGAATACTTACAAGCAGCAGATAGCCTTGTATACGTATTAAATTCTTCTTCACCATTGCATAGTCAAGAAATTGATACGTTAATTTATTTACGTGAACAAGTACCAAACTTACAAATTCACTTCGTATCACACACAAATAATACGACTACTAATGAAAAACTAATTAGTAAACTTAAAGTACATTTTCCAGATGCACAATTCTTCCCATACTCTCCTTCGCAAGAGAGTAGCCAGCAACTTGGAGATGTAACAGAATCTATTCTTTCTAATCTTGCAAAACGCGATATAGAAAAAGAACGTATAGAAAAGCTAATATGGTTTACGCAAAAGACAATCC
>NZ_JBHYUG010000199.1:0-1135 GCF_042749375.1 Streptomyces sp. NPDC059477
CGCTCAGAAATCCTACTATATTCTGGTACGATAAGTTGGACTTCTTTTCTACGATCAAATGGCAAAGCACCCACAACGATAGGATTTGGATTTCCAGCTTGTTTCGCATTACTTAATGTCGCTTGCACAAGCTCTGGGAAATTTTCAATTTCACGATGCTTTACTGTAGTAAACTCTCCTTCTGCTAATATCGTTCGAGTTGGTGAAGCGAAAAAGAATGAAGATTCAGTCTTATAATTTTCTAAAAGTATTTCTGACAAATCCTTTACAGCTATATGTACATTCATAATATAATAACCTCCTGAATTTTTATTAAACTCCTAACGTAGCACCGCCATCGACACATAAATTGTGCATTGTAATATGACTTGCTCTATCTGAGGCTAAAAATAACACGGCTTCAGCAACTTCTGAAGGTTGTGCAATTTTTTGTAATGGAATTCCGAGTCTATATGTATTTTGAGAACCAGCAATTATATTTTTAGCTCCATTCTCATCAGCCCATAGTAATCTTTGCATCTCAGTTTCAGTAGAACCTGGAGAAACTAAGTTGCAGCGTATATTGTATGCCGCAAGCTCTAGTCCTAAACAGTTCATAAACATCGTCGTTGCAGCCGTTGACGCAGCCTACGCAGCCATCTCCATTCTCGGCGTATTTGCCGCATTTGAACCGACTGTAACAATTGCCCCTGATTTTCTTAACATCATATTTTTACTTACCGCTCGGGACATATTGAAAACCCCTGTAGTATTTACAGAGAATGTTTTATTCCAATCTTCATCACTTAACGAATGAATTGGTCCCATACGTAAAACCCCTGCAACATTTATTAAAATATCTATTGGCGCTATTTCATTTGCAATATGATTTACCATGTCTTCAACAGCAGCGCTATTACTCACATCTAAACGAAACGTTTTCATACGTGTTTTATTTAATTCATTTTGATTTAAGAGTACATTTAACCCCTCTTCATTTTGATCAACCGCAATAACTGTGGCTCCTCTTTCTAAAAACATTTTGGCAACAACACTGCCTATGCCTTGTGCTGCACCTGTTACTAAAACTGTTTGCCCATCAAATTCCCCTAAGTTCATTTTCTCTATCCTTTCACATAAACATTAATTTCATTAA
>NZ_JBHYUG010000200.1:0-1078 GCF_042749375.1 Streptomyces sp. NPDC059477
GAGTACAGAGGATACCTTGCCAAGGTGAACAACTGATTCGTTCACAGCACATGTGCAGTTTTCTTCTCCCGCTTTATGCTGTAACTCTTCATATACTGATTTTTCAACATTTTCTAGAACAACCAAATTTTCTTCTTTTAAAACAAGCGTAGTACCCGCCATATTTATCTTCCTCCTACTAAAGTAATGATCACTTATTTGTAAACATATATAGTATGGATTATATGCTGTATTTTGCTATAGTTGTCCGTCTAAAAAAGTATTTTTATATTTTCTTTGTAATCCGTATTCATTGTATACTGCACGAAGGAAATTTGGTACAGGGTTTACAATCATTTCGAAAATCTGTAACAATTATTATGAGTTGTTAACAAAGAATTAACAAATATGTTAAGAAAAATCAAAATTTTAAAACAAATACACCTATAAAATGATATAATCATATCAAAATACATATAGGGGATGAGAGGTTATGGAGCTTATCCGTGATTTATTGATTCAAATTGCCATCATAATTTTGCCACTATTTTTATATGAAGCGATTCGTTTAAATCGCTATCAAGAAATGCCTCCGAAGCCAAATCGTTACTTTATTATGTTTTTATCTAGCGTTACGCTCGTTCTCTCCATGACATACTCTATTTGTTTTGGCAATGTGTGTGGGTATAACTTTCATCCCATTCCAATTGTCAGTGGTTTTTTATATGGTGGGATTGTTGGTTTAATCCCAGCGGTTATTTTTGTTGCATACGAATGGTTACTAAAGGGAATGAGCTTTCTTCCAGTTTTAGAAGTAATATTTTTATTGATAGTTCCGCTATTTTTATCAAAGAAATGGTCTCTTTTTTCAAGGGATAAGAAATTAATTTTAGCATTTATGATTTCATCATTTTATGTGCTTGTTTCTTTAGTATTAGGCATGATTAATGTTCTTTTGGAAACGGGATTTACACCGTATATTTCGCAAATATATAGCGGATTTATATTTGCCTCGCTTATCATGGTCATGACAATGGTATTCCAGGTGTATTTAACTGAATATTTAAATGAAAATGCATTGCTACGTACAGAGATGCAA
>NZ_JBHYUG010000201.1:0-1071 GCF_042749375.1 Streptomyces sp. NPDC059477
CTAACTGTAGTTGCCAGAGCATAACAAGTTTTACAAAAACATCACTAATTTCGTCATAATTTTTATTCGTTTGTTCTAGATATTGAAACGCTTTTGGATAAACTCCACTTTTCTCTAAGTTGGATGGTTGATTAAATGCTTTTTCTACAGAAAGGCTGTATATATTATTTTGTACTTCTGTCATATTATAAAACTTCCAGGGTGATTGTTGTCTCAAATGTCCTGCCTCATGCCAAGGACCCCATCCATCTGTTACAAATTTATTAATACCTAACACGTATTGGATTGCATCTCCTACATATGCTGTTCGATAAGAAGTTGCATACATATAATAATCAGGAGAATGATTTTCTTCTACGTAATGAACATAATGTTTATCTACTTGTTCTTCAGATAATCCAGCTACTTTGTCTTGAATTCGAGTAGCTTCATCCATCTTTTTTAAGAGTTGTACAGGATCCGTATTAGAACCCAACAAATAATTCTTAACACGTGCAGGGCTGGCCGTAATTAATACACGTTCGCCTTTTAACTCCACTGCATGTGCATTAGGATACTGGTCCAGCATGTTTATTAAATCTTGTTTCGTATGCTTTCCTAGTTCAAAGAAAGGCGTAGTCGTTCCACCTGTTGTGATTGTTGTTCGAATGGTACCACCTTGTTGTTTATTATAAAAATAAATCAGCCCCCCATTTGGAGATTGGATTGTGTTTATACCAGCTTTTAATGTGAATGATTTTATCTTAGAATCTTCTCTCCAAGAAGCATCATACGAATACGTTCCAATATATACCTGAATATCTTGATTACCTTCTACATTAATCGTTATTTGTTCATTTGGCTTTGCATATAAACCAGTTGGTTCATATGGACTAAATGCCATATTTTTTCTTTCCTGTTGTTTCAGTACCTCAACATCCCCTTTTCCTGGGACCGTAAATACTCTATTTTCTGATTTAACTGACTTTTCACTTTGCCGTGATGTCGATAAATTTTTTTGCTGCTCCTTTTGCTCCGCAAAGACATCTAATGAAGAAATCATTCCAGTCGCAAGCATAGTTACTGTAGCAG
>NZ_JBHYUG010000202.1:0-1061 GCF_042749375.1 Streptomyces sp. NPDC059477
GTACGTTTAACCGGATGGACGTTATGCATACGTTATCCGCACAAAAGAGGTAAACGGTAAAGGGACTTTAATTGCTGTAACGGGAAGGGGCTCAATATGGGAGTGAAAGTAGTTGGTTATGTACGAGTTTCAACGGAAGGACAAGTGCGTGAAGGGTATAGCCTAACGTATCAAGTAGAAGAAATTGAGCGGTACTGCATCGAAAATAAACTACAACTGCTTCACATATACGAAGATAAAGGAATCAGCGGAGCGAAAGTAGATGAAGATGGATTAACAGTTGAACGTGAAGGTCTACAAGAGCTATTGTCGGATATGGCATATCATCAAGTGAGCAAAGTTATTGTACTAAATACATCTCGGTTATGGCGCTCTGATATGGCAAAAGTGTTAATACAACGAGAGCTAAAGAAACACAAGGTAGATGTGAAAGCAATTGAACAACCAAATTATAGTATATACACGCATGACCCAAATGACTTTTTAGTAAATGGTATGTTAGAGCTATTAGATCAATATCTACGTCTTGAGATTGCATTATAGCTAAGTCGAGGCAGAAAGAAGAAAGCAGAACAAGGTGGATATGCGGGGGGCGGTGTGATGTTTGGTTATAGAGTAAAGAAAGAACAAAAGGTGTTAGAAGTAGATACGGAGAAAGCAGTGGTTGTACGTAGACTATTTGAGTTAAGACACTTTTTTAAACATTGGTCGCTGACTCAATTGGCAGAACGACTGAATAGGGAAGGTTATCGTACAGAGAAAGGAAAACAATTTACGAAAGTACAAGTGAAACGCATGTTAGACCGAGAGAGTTTTTATCGAGGGATATATACATACGGGCAAATACAAACAAACGGTAAACATCCAGCAATTATATAATAGTCGTACTTAAAAAAATCACTCATTTTACTATATGTACTTATGAAATTATGAAAATGGATAGGCTTGCGTACCTATGCGCATCGGAAGATGAACGCTCGAACTAAGGTTGCCGACGTTTTTATATATGACTAAATAAATGAATATAGGGATTAGTTATGCATAATATACAGAACTATTAG
>NZ_JBHYUG010000203.1:0-590 GCF_042749375.1 Streptomyces sp. NPDC059477
GTATTACGTATTTAGATGAAACGACAATTGCGAAAATAAAAGAGCTTGGCGAATTAGATGCGATTGCATTGTCTCATCCTCATTATTATTCAACGCAAGTAGAATGGGCAGAGACATTTGATGTACCAATTTATATACATGAAGATGATAAAGAGTGGGTGATGCGTCCGAGTAGTCGTATTATTTATTGGTCTGGTGAGTCTTTACAATTAGCTGATGGATTAGTCATTCATCGTTTAGGGGGACATTTTAAAGGTGGATCTGTCTTACATTGGGAAGAAGGTAATAACGGAAAAGGGATTTTGTTAACAGGTGATATTATTCAAGTTGTAGCGGATGAGCGGTGGGTAAGTTTTATGTACAGCTATCCAAACTTAATTCCATTACCAGCGAGAAAAGTGGAAGAAATGGTGAACCGAGTGAAGCTGTTACAGTTTAATCGTTTATACAATGCTTTTCATCGAGTAGTAAAAGAAAATGCAAATGAGGCAGTTGAACGTTCTGCTGAAAGATATATAAAAGCAATAGAAGGAAAGTTGTTTCATACGTAATAGGAGAGTAGCTTAATTAAAACGTTAGTGTGCGTTGGT
>NZ_JBHYUG010000203.1:600-1037 GCF_042749375.1 Streptomyces sp. NPDC059477
GGATAATACATTTGATGCGTTAAATAGGATTGAAGAAGATGTAATATCATATAAACCAGATTTCGTAACAGTTTTTCTTGGTACGAATGATGCAGTTTCTTTTTCTCAAGTGTCATTACAAGCATATAAAGAAAACTTAGAGAAGATTGTGAACCATATTTCATCAGATAAAGTACTACTGATTAGTCCTGCACCAGTTGATGAAGAAAGACAGCGTAATAGAACAAATAGAGTGCTTGGTCAGTATGCAGACGTGGTGGAGAAAGTGGCGAGGGAAACAGGAAGTTATTTTCTAAACGTATTCGCTGAAATGATTCAAGAACGGGATTATAAAAGATTTGTAGAAAATGGTGAAAAAGATGGATTACACTTTGGACCAGAAGGCTATGAGTATGTAGCGAGGTTAATTGGTGAAAAGTTAAAAGGAATTTTATAAC
>NZ_JBHYUG010000204.1:0-1031 GCF_042749375.1 Streptomyces sp. NPDC059477
CATGAAGGGAAGTTACTGACAGAAAATAAATTAGAACCGGCAGTTGAAGTTCCAGCAATTGTAAATGCGAAAAAATTAAATACTGTTATTTGGTCAGTGTTAGTTGGAACATTACTGTATATTGTATTAAGACTTGTTTTACGGAAGCGAGTATCGGCGGCACTTCAGCCGTTAGTAAAGAATACGAATAGTGATCTACTAGATGAAATCGGATATCGATCTATTGCAATTGGATTCCCAGTGTTCACATTAGGAGCGTTAATTTTTGCGATGATTTGGGCTCAAATAGCGTGGACGCGCTTTTGGGGCTGGGATCCGAAAGAGGTTTGGGCACTTATAACGTGGCTCTTTTATGCTGCGGTACTACATTTACGATTATCTAAAGGGTGGCATGGAGAGAAATCAGCTTGGCTTGCAGTAATTGGTTTTGCAATCATTATGTTTAACTTTATTGTAGTAAACTTAATTATTGCCGGTTTACATTCATATGCATAGAGAAATAAAATAGGGGAGTGCATGTCACTTTCCTATTTTATTTTTGTCAACTTTTCTTCTTTTTTGAGAAAAACATGACAAAGTAGCGGTTGAGTTTTTTAAATGTTTTCGAGGTCAGTATATACTGTTGAAAAAAAATACATAGTTTTGGAAAAAAATTGAACAAAATTTATTATTCTTGTGAAGCATAATATGGGAAGTGCAACATTTAGAAGATTGCTTAAATAAACAAGAATAGCGCAACATAATAGTTAAAAAGAAGGGTAGGTGTGAACCGCTGAGGTGAGAGTGCGCAGCGGGTAGAGATGGAAAATGAATCAAGAATTTTAATTGTAGATGTTGAGGATCGTATTCGTCGTTTATTGAAAATGTACTTAGAAAGAGAACAATATACGATTGAAGAAGCAGATAATGGTGATACAGCTTTAGAAATGGCGTTGCAAAATGATTACGATTTAATCTTATTAGATCTTATGATGCCTGGTAAAGATGGCATTGAAGTATGTAAAGGGGTTCGTGAGAAGAAAGCGACACAA
>NZ_JBHYUG010000205.1:0-1017 GCF_042749375.1 Streptomyces sp. NPDC059477
ATATTCAAATTGTCCTGATGCATTCACGCGATAATTTACGAAGTATGCTGTTACTGTTTTATAGCCTGTCCATTCCTTTGCACTTAAACGTTTTAACGTATCATTAACGTTTTGTGTAATTGTTTTCCAATCTTCATATTCTCCTTTTGCTGCAGTTCCTGTATATGTTCCTTGTAGTGTGAATGTATTAAAGAACTGTGATTTATTTTTCTTCACTGATACATTTTTCAATTTTGCTTCCGCTGTTATTTCTGCTGCAATATCTGAAACTGGCTTCGATGCATGATTCGCTAAATAATCGTCTGATACTAATGGCACATTATATTTCTCACGATTATCAACTAGCATTTGCATATAGTCTTGATATTCTTTATTTAAATTCGCATCTTTACTTAATGTAGAGCGATATGCATCATATGCTGTTACATCATTTTTCCTAATAAGATCATGTATTTTATCAAACATATCATATCTCTTATTGTACATATACGATTGTAAAGCAAAGGAATAATTATAGAAATCCCACGTTCCATACTTTGCATTTAACGTTCGCTCTGCCGTATAACGCTCTGCTGGGTTTGAAGATAACCCTCCTATAATACTCTTTCTCGGTACAACATTATCCGTTCTCGTTGCCCCTGCAAAAAATTCAGCATTTCCTTCTTCAAACCAAGATAATCTTTCATTTTCATATATTTTTCCTTGTCCCCATAACCCTGGTACTTCATATCTACCTTGTAAATAATGCGTGAACTCGTGCCGGAATAATTCTTCTAAACTATAAATACTTTCTTCTGGTGTACGCTCATAAGTAAAGAACGTACCTGTTCCTTCTATATAAAGACCACCGTTTTTCGTTTCATATCCGTACAATTGACGATTAAATTGATATTCCGCTGGGCTATTATAAATAACAATCGTTAATACATCATCAGGATTTCCTTTTTCTAAAGGTTGATCACTTTCAACCGTACGATGGAATTGTGCCTTCACTTCTTTTGCCGCCCAATATAAACG
>NZ_JBHYUG010000206.1:0-1013 GCF_042749375.1 Streptomyces sp. NPDC059477
CTCGCGGGCTTCGCCGCGCCCGGCCCGGTGCCGCGCCGGGTCGCCGCCCTGCTCGGCACCGCGCCGCCCGCACCCCGCACCTGGCCGTGCGGCTGGCGTCCGCGCAGCACGTCCCTTCGGCGGCGGGAGGACCGGGCCCGGGGATCCGGCTGGACGCGCCACCGGGCGGACCGGCGGCCCCCGGTCATGTGCTGGCGGTCTGGGAGGAGCTGACGGACACCGCCTGGGACTACGGCATCGTGCCCGACGACGCGCTCACGCCCCGCAAGGCCGCCGCGCGGATCGTCCGGCTGGGCCGACTGGACCAGGCGGACGAGGCGAAGCAGGCGGACGACGCCGCTTCCGCGTCGGTGCACCGGGTCGCGGGCGCGGTGGAGCAGGTGCTGTTCGCACCCGACCCGCAGGCCCCGCCGGGCCTCGCCGACGATGTCCGCCGGCTGCGCCTGGCCCTGCGCGCCCGGGCGGGGCGCCGCACCCGGCTGCGGGCACTGCTGGCCCCGCGTTCGGCCATCCGGGCGGTCTGGGCCCTGACCGACCGCGCCACGACCGTACGGGTCCGTACGGCGGAGCGCTGGGCGTCCCTGGTCCGCAGGCCCAAGCCGTCCCCGTCGGGACAGCGGGGCGGCTGAGCGGCACACACGCCGAGGGGGCCCCGACAGGGGGCCCCGCGCGGGCGCCACGTCCCCGGCCGCCGCCCCCCCGCCCCTCGGCGGGGGGGTGACGGGAGGAGAGGCTCGGCTGCTGCTCCGGGCGGCTCGGCGTATCGCTCCGGGCGGCCCAGTGCGGCGCATGTCCCCGGAGAGAGGGCTCAGACAACCGCTCCTGAGGGAGCTGCCCGGGGCTCCGGGGAGGGACACCACCCGGCCCGGCACGCGCGTGAGGGGCCCGGGACATGCGTGAGGGGCCACCGTCCGTGTGACGGTTGGCCCGCAAGCGCGGATCTTAAAAACATGTTTTTAATTGGTATAAATGGGCCCCCCCGTCTTGTCGCCGCGGCGGGGCCCACCTATTTT